>NZ_PNCP01000109.1:0-2617 GCF_005886115.1 Pseudoalteromonas sp. S4492 | reverse complement strand
GGTGCTAGGTGCTAACAGCATGGTTTTGGATTCGTAAGGGGGTTCCATACCCAATCGACTTTTTTGTTCGGCGTTAAAACGCCTCCTACATCTCGTATCTCGTATCTCGTCCCTCGGAACTCGTACCTTTCCCCTTTACTCTTTCCCCTAGCAACTCGCTAACTTGGGTATTTTCAATCTAACTTCTGACGACTGATATCTAATATCTCCATTTCTGTTCGGCGTTAAAACGCCTCCTATAACTCGTATCTCGTCCCTCGGAACTCGTACCTTTCCCCTTTACTCTTTCCCCTTGCAACTCACTACTCGCTAACTTGTTGGGTTTCGCTGCGCTCCACCCAACATACAATAAGAGCTACCCTTTACTCTCCCGCAAACTTTAACATTCGCGTTTGGTCGGTAAGCTCAATATCCACCAGCTCATATGGGGCTTTGGCTGCTTGAGTGACTGCAAAAGGCATGGTGAAACTATCATAGCTATCAATCTGTTTTGCTACTTCAACCGTTGCTAGTTTGATGCGCTCACCTTTATCACCTTTGCCTGTTAAGGTTGCACGAATAGCATAGCGGCCTGAGTCAGTCACTTGCACCGGTACTTTAGCTTGGTATTTATTATTGCCAAGCGCTGTTACTTTGGCTTTATCCACCCTGATGGTTTGTGAGCTATGCACAAACGGCATTTTTATTGAGCGTTTTACCGTTTGGCCATTCACTTTAGTGTCGACACTAGCCTCAAGCTCATAGTAACCATTTACCGCACCTAAGGTTTCAAGCGGGTAATTAAATACCGCTTCACCATTTTCGTAACGTACATCTAGCTTTTCGCCATCAGGACTTGAAAGCGTTAACTTCACATCACTATCTTTAAAGCGCTTTTTACCCATACTAAGCTGCATAGCAACACGTTGTTGCTGATCTTTCACTTTAAACTGCGATTTAGCATGCAAAGCATTGCTCGAGCCTTTTTCAATCACATGCAGCAAGTAGGTGTCGTTATCATTAAGCGCTTGGCTTGTTCTTAGCATTGCTTTGCCATTTACCTGACCTAGCTTTAATCCAACACTGCCATCACTAAATCCTGCATTTTCCATTTGTTCTTGTGCAACCATGGCTTGCATTGGCATTTGTCTAAAGTTGTCATCACGCACCGACAGTTTATCTAGCTGTAAGTCATGGGGTTTAAATACTTCGCCGCTATCAAAACGTGCTTTTGGTGCAATGCGAATAAAATTATCTGCTTGGTTTACAAAGACTGGCACGCCGCGCTTAAGCTCTTTACCCGAAACCTTCTGCCAATATTCAACACTGTCTTTTTCAAGGGTTTCAAGTTGAGCGTTCGCTGCTGGTTGAACTTGAGGAAACTGATAAACCGTTTGCTCATTAGCCTGTGCTGCGTTGCTTACAAGCATCATTGCAGCAGCGAGTGTGGTTAACTTATTAATCATAGCGGGCTCCTAAATTCGATTTTTAAGCATGTCTGGCAAACCAAAACAATTGCGTCGACTTTGCTGATGACTCAAAGGTTCACTGCCTTTGGTTCGTGATTTATCGGTAAACCACACTACCCCAGCTAACGACTGAGAACTGCAATTTAAAAAGCCATCTGAGCAGCTATCTAACCAATTTTGTGTCACTTCTAGGGCGACTTGGTTTTGGTATCCGCCGCAATAGCTGTCACTATCCCATACCGCAGAATCAACATCACTGCCCACCACGGTTTCGAATCGAGACGGTAAGCTTGGGCGGTTCGGTGTGCCGTATAGCCACTGTGCGTTATACGACGCCATCCAAGACACTTGTTGTTGTTTTACTGCATCATTGCCATAACCTAATAACCAACCCAAGCTTTGCTCGAACGAATTGCCCGCAATGACTGCATCAGCCAACGGTGTGCCACCGCTTGAAGGAGCCAGAGCAATAGTACGCGTGACTTTGCTAATGATATTTGGATAACGGCTATCCCACGTTGGGTTAGATAAAATCCAACGCACCACATTGCCACCGTTAGAGTGAGTGATCAGGGTTAAATCTGTGATGTTTTTATTATTGATAAATGTAGTGAGCTGCCCAGCTAAACAGCCAGATGCCGCATCTGCCCACATATATTGCTCGAAGTCACAATTAATAACGGTGTAATTACTACTGTTTGGCAAACCTTGGCGAACTGTGTCGACAAAACTGCCTGTCCAATAGTCATTATAGGCATCGCTTTGCTGGCCTGTACCGTGCACAAATGCGACTCCTTGCGCAGCAAAAGCACTGTGGCTGATACCCGCTGCCAACATTAAAGCTGGCACTAGTGAGAGTGTTTTTATTTTCATGTGTGTTCCTGTTGATTGTAATTTTATCTATCAGGTTGGAGGAGTGACCTCCGACCAAAAACATAGACCAAACAGGTACGAAAGCAAGAATAAATTTACATTAATTTAACTTTTGTGCGTTTTTTAAGTACAAATTATTAGATTTTAGGAGAAAAAAGAGGGGGGCGTGATGCGAGATGCGAGATGCGAGATGCGAGATGCGAGATGCGAGATGCGAGATGCGAGATGCGAGATGCGAGGTGCGAGGTGCGAGGTGCGAGGTTCTAGGTTCTAGGTTCTAGGTTCTAGGTGCTAGG
>NZ_PNCP01000108.1:0-625 GCF_005886115.1 Pseudoalteromonas sp. S4492 | reverse complement strand
GTTAAAGCAATTACCTAGCACACGCCATAAAGAGAACAGTTCGTTACTTAAGTTTCTAAAGCATATTAGCGACCAGGAGCACTGTATCCCTGGCTATAGAAAACTATGGGAGGCAGCGGTAGCACATGGTTTTGATTGCAGTAAAGGGCGTGTGCAGAGACTATTACAAAGCGTTGGCTATCGTTCAAAATCAGGTAAGAGACGCTATACAAGCCGCGCGAAGAAAGAAGGTACAATCAAAGCGAGTAACTTACTACGACGTCAGTTTAATGTGAAGACAGCAAATACTGTGTGGGTATCAGACATCACACAAGTACGCTGTAAAGATGGTTGGCAGTATTTATGCGTCATCCTTGATTTGTATTCTCGTAAGGTTGTTGGCTGGGTAACAAGCCGGATAAACAACGCCGAGTTAGTTATTAAAACACTGAAAAAGGCATGGTCAGCACGCAAACCTGATGGTTCGAACTTGCTCTTTCATTCAGATCAAGGAGCTCAGTATGTCGCAAAGGAAACAGTGAAGTGGTTAACTAATAGAGTTGTCACAGTGAGTATGACTAGAAAAGGGAACTGCAGGGATAACGCATGCTCAGAAAGCTACTTCGCGCAGTATAAAAAGCAGTCG
>NZ_PNCP01000107.1:0-3943 GCF_005886115.1 Pseudoalteromonas sp. S4492 | reverse complement strand
AATATTAGAAAAATTTTTACGTAAGCGTAAGTAAGCAATTAAAAACCCAGAAAAGTATAAAAATGTCTACGATAGAAATATAACGAGAATTACTTTTTACTTAGAACATGGCAAAACAAAAGGTGAAGAATTTTTTAATGAGAGTTTACCTTTTGCTCCTTGGGAAAAGCTTAATGTTGAATTGTCAATTCCAGGTTATTTTTATGAAATGCAGGCACAAGCTAGTTTAGTGAAGGGTAGCGTACTCAATATCGAGCAGTTGGGATATTATTTGAGCTATGGGTATTATCAGCTAACTATTGCTCATATAAGACAAAAGCGCTGTGTTATTCGCTTCGGGGAAGATAATGAAAGAGTGATATCACCTGGAAGTGTATTTCAATTAGCTACAGCTGTTTTATTACATCAGTATGATTATGCGCAGCAATTTTATAAATTATTTCAAAATGGTTACATGAAAAATTGGATAAACCGTTCGAAAAGTCATATAGGTGACTTTATTATCCTGTTGTTTGATAAGGTAGAAGGTGGCAATACCCTAAAACCGATCGTAGATGATTTTGCTTATCAAGATATTTTAGATAACTGGGATAGTACAGACTTAACAAAAGTTACCGCTTATCTAAATCAGTTATGTGATGATCAAGTCGCTCAGGTTGCATCACCACCGAGTAAGATGTTTTTTGAGTTCGATAATATGAACTGGCAATTTACACCTTATGCTGCACTTATGCTGCTAACGCTAAGAGCACAACATGGCCTTGAGAACCCTGATTTTGAGCACCCTGGTTTTGGCAATGTAACTTCTTTGCTATTAACGCAGCCTGTAGCCCCTAAAAAAGATGAGGTCCTTGAACAGCTTGTAGTCAAGTTACATGAGCAAGGCTTTGATGAAAAAGCGTTACTAGCGTAGTGTGTGATGAGACTTTATAAAACTCTAAATCTACTAAATCTAAAAGGGTCAGGTCTTTCTTTTTACCTTTAATCTAGTCCAATATTGTTTATAAGCAATGGTTTAATAGAAATTCTCAACGTGTTGGGCATTTTACGATGGGCAAGCACAAACTCCAGAATGGCTTGAAATCGGCAAAGTGTTACTTCAATTTGGCAAATCTAAAGCGATAGTAAGCCGAAAGTTTACGCTATTTGTCGAGCAAGGAAAAAGTTGGGTGATTATCTTAAGCTTCATTACTCCTACTCAAGCGCGAGTCGGTTAGTGGCAAAAGAAAGACCTGACCCCTATGGTTCAAGCTCGGGGGATACTAGGAGTTTGGGGTGCTACCTTAACTGCAGATCAGTACTATTATAAATCAAACTCTTTCATTAAAACTATTAATGAAATTGAAATGTCATGTATAAGAGATATAGCTCAAAAATGAGGGGGAATTATGTGATGTTGGTGAGGTTTTTTTTATTTTTGATAATAGCTTTCCCTGCTTTTTCGTGTGAAAAGTCACTGGAAGCTGTAAGGCTTATTGATATTAATTATGTAACAGATATTGAAGGTATATTTAAAAAATATAAAGTTGAGGTTGAGAAGAAGGTTATTTTTGGACAAGAAATATTAACTGCAAAATCTGATTTTATAAGTAGAGGTTTTTTGGATGTTGAAGTTTATAAATTCGAGATTATAAAATTTAAAGGTGAGCGTTTTATAATTGAATTTTCAATAAACAATGGGCATTCATTTAAACACGATATGATTGATTTTGATGATTTGATTAATAAAATTAAAAATATTGAAAAATCCACTACATGCAGTGATGAAATTTCTGAAGCTTGGATGGATCTGGCTGTGCTATTAGAAATCACAGCTAAGCCAAGAAAGCGTAATCTTTATGTAGATGAACAAAATAGACAAGTGATTATCTTTGATGGTGATAACTGGAACAGTTTTTATCCATCTAAGGATGGTAAAAGTATCATAGTTGCAAGTGCCTACATTGATAACTGATTTCATAGTTTTTTCGTTCTTAACAAAGTTTATAAAAGAGATTAGAGATATCTATTAGTAAAACAAACAGGCTCAGGTCTTTCTTTTTGCCTTTTAACTAGTCCAATGTTGTATATAAGCAATGGTTTAATAGAAGTTCTCAACATGTAGGGCATTTTACGATGGGCAAGCACAAAGTTTGATAGTGGCAAAAAGCAATACCTGACCCCATGGTTTTTTAAACCCGTTTGCGTTATTAGTTGATAGGAACGTATTCCCTTATCATAGTTGTGCGGAGAATTACGGAAATGTATGTGCTAGATAAAAAAGTACACTCTTTGTTACTGCTTATGCCGTTATTAATATCATGTGCTGCTAAAGATGTAACAGGGGATGCTTTCGCTGCCAAAATAGTTGGTAAATGTTTTCAAGCTACCAAAGACTTAGTTATTTATGATGTGAAAGGAAGCGATAAGGATAAGGTCAGTTCTTACTCGTCTTCCTATCTTATAGTTGGTGACCCTTCGGAAAACCAAAGGTTTACTAAAACAGGTCAGCCAGTTGGATTTGTTAAAAACAGAGAAATGTTGCTGATCACAAAAGTAATTGATTTCCCTTACGGTAGTGCCGGGAACTGTTGGGTAGTCAAAGCTCGTCACAAAAATACAAAGGGAAAGTTGTTGGAAATCCCTTCGTGTTGGGTTTGGGACCAACCTATTTGGATAGAACCTCTATCGCCCATAGAGCAGAAAAATACAGATGAGGAATTACTTATTAAAGCGGAACAACTCAAAGAAGTTCCTAGAGATAATTGCTCAGCTACAGCGAGCAAGTAAGTAAAGTAAGAACAGAAAGCCAGCATCTGCTGGTTTTGTTTTGTCTGGCGTTTGGTGATGGTGCTTTGCTTCCTTTGATTGGTGCCAAGGGGGCGAAGGTTTTAAATCGCTTAATATCCGCTAGGTGTCAAAGCGAGCAGATTTAATTCTATCTATTCAGAGTC
Organism: Pseudoalteromonas sp. S4492; assembly: GCF_005886115.1. NCBI lineage: Bacteria > Pseudomonadati > Pseudomonadota > Gammaproteobacteria > Alteromonadales > Pseudoalteromonadaceae > Pseudoalteromonas > Pseudoalteromonas sp. S4492. Next base: position 1,010 of record NZ_PNCP01000107.1, on the reverse strand, counting down.
AAATTGCTTAAAAAATGTCTCGCAATCAAAGTAAATAAACAGGGGCAGGTATTTCTTTTTAGCTAGTCCAATGTCATATATAAGCAATGGTTTAATAGAAATTCTCAACGTGTTGGGCATTTTACGATGGGCAAGCACAAGCTCCAGAATGGATTTAAATCGGCAAAGTGTTACTCCAATTTGGAAAATCTAAAGCAACATCAAGGTGAAAGTTTGCTTACTTTGTTGAGCAAAGAAAAGAGTTGGATGATTATTTTAATTACACTATTCGCGTGTTAGTAAGATTGTTGCAAAAGGCAGACCTGACCCCTAGACGCTTGCTGACACAGCGACAATTTCAATGACTCCAGCAGGTAAATAATGGACAAAATATTAGAAAAATTTTTACGAAAGCGTAAGCTGACGATAAAAAATCCTGAAAAGTATAGAAAGGTTTATATAAATAATACAAAAGAGCTTAATTTTTATATTGAGCAAGGAGAAACTAAAAGAGGTATACCTAGCAATGATAAATTGCCTTTCTTTAACTGGGAGGTATTAAATACAGAGTTGTCAATTCCACGTAATTATTATGAGATGGATGCACAAGCTAGTTTTGTAGATGATAACTTACTTGATTTAGGTAAGTTAAGCATATGCTTAACTTATGGATACCACCTGCTTATGATAGAAAACTATAACCTAAAACGCTTCACACATCGCTTTAGTCGTGAACCTTTAAGGTTGGTATCACCAACATCGGTATTTCAGCTAAGTATTGCAGTGATATTGCATAATAATGAATATGCTTGCCAAATTTATACGTTATTTCAAGCAGGTTACATGAAGCACTGGGTGAATAGATCAAAAAGTCATATTGGTGATTTTATTATCCTGTTGTTTGATAAGGTAGAAGGTGGCAATACCCTAAAACCGATCGTAGATGATTTTGCTTACCAAGCTATTTTAGATAACTGGGATAGCACTGACTTAACTGAAGTTACGGCTTTTCTAAATCAGTTATGTGATGA
>NZ_PNCP01000106.1:0-636 GCF_005886115.1 Pseudoalteromonas sp. S4492 | reverse complement strand
ATTAGAAAAATTTTTACGAAAGCGTAAGCTGGCGATAAAAAATCCTGAAAAGTATAGAAAGGTTTATATAAATAATACAAAAGAGCTTAATTTTTATATTGAGCAAGGAGAAACGAAAAGAGGTATACCTAGCAATGAAAAATTACCGTTTTTTAACTGGGAGGTATTAAATACGGAACTGTTAATTCCATGTGATTATTATGAGATGGATGCACAAGCTAGTTTTGTAGATGATAATTTACTAGATTTAGGTAAATTAAATATATGTTTAAGTTATGGATATTACATGCTTACAATACAAAGCTATAAGTTCAAGCGCTTTAGGTATCGCTTTAGTCGTGAACCTTTAAGGTTGGTATCACCAACATCGGTATTTCAGCTAAGTATTGCAGTGATATTGCATAATAATGAATATGCTCGCCAAATTTATACGTTATTTCAAGCAGGTTACATGAAGCACTGGGTGAATAGATCAAAAAGTCACATTGGTGATTTTATTATCTTGCTGTTTGATAAGGTAGAAGGTGGCAATACCCTAAAGCCGATCGTAGATGATTTTGCTTATCAAGCTATTTTAGATAACTGGGATAGTACAGACTTAACAAAAGTTACCGCTTATCTAAATCAGTTATGTGA
>NZ_PNCP01000105.1:0-452 GCF_005886115.1 Pseudoalteromonas sp. S4492 | reverse complement strand
ATACGTTCTTGCTCTAAACGTTCCGATTCTGCCTTTTCTGCAACAATGCGTTCTTGCTCTAGACGTTCAGCTTCTTCCTTTTCTGCCGCAATGCGTTCTTGTTCTAAACGCTCTGCCTCTGCCTTTTCTGCAGCAATTTGCTCGGCTTCACGCTGCGCCTGTTCTGCTGCAGCACGTTCTTGCTCTAATTTCATTGCTGCTTCTTGCTCAGCAAGACGAGCTTGTTGTTCTTGACGTTGTTGTTCTGCCGCTTGCTGCTCTTGAGCTAAACGCTCAGCTTCTGCTTTTTCTGCAGCAATGCGTTCTTGCTCTAAACGCTCCGCTTCTGCCTTTTCTGCCGCAATGCGTTCTTGTTCTATACGTTCCGCCTCAGCCTTTTCTGCAGCGATACGTTCTTGTTCTAAACGTTCAGCTTCTAGCTTTTCTGCAGTGATACGCTCTTGCTCTACACG
>NZ_PNCP01000104.1:0-520 GCF_005886115.1 Pseudoalteromonas sp. S4492 | reverse complement strand
CAAACGCACAGTGAAGAAGTTGTGCAGTTGGTTATCTGTGTCGCCAGCTGGGTATTATAAATGGTTAAAGCAATTACCTAGCACACGCCATAAAGAGAACAGTTCGTTACTTAAGTTTCTAAAGCATATTAGCGACCAGGAGCACTGTATTCCTGGTTATAGGAAGCTCTGGGAGGCAGCGGTAGCGCATGGTTTTGATTGCAGTAAAGGGCGTGTGCAGAGACTATTACAAAGCGTTGGCTATCGTTCAAAATCAGGTAAGAGACGCTATACAAGCCGCGCGAAGAAAGAAGGTACAATCAAATCGAGTAATTTATTACGACGCCAATTTAATGTTGATGCAGCAAATACCGTGTGGGTATCAGATATCACACAAGTACGCTGTAAAGATGGTTGGCAGTATTTGTGCGTCGTTCTTGATTTGTACTCTCGTAAGGTTGTTGGCTGGGTAACAAGCCGGATAAACAACGCCGAGTTAGTTATTAAAACACTGAGAAAAGCATGGTCAGCACGCAAACCT
>NZ_PNCP01000103.1:0-559 GCF_005886115.1 Pseudoalteromonas sp. S4492 | reverse complement strand
GTTAAAGCAATTACCTAGCACGCGCCAGAAAGAGAACAGTTCGTTACTTAAGTTTCTAAAGCATATTAGCGACCAGGAGCACTGCATTCCTGGTTATAGAAAGCTATGGGAGGCAGCGGTCGCACATGGTTTTGATTGCAGTAAAGGGCGTGTGCAGAGACTATTACAAAGCGTTGGCTATCGTTCAAAATCAGGTAAGAGACGCTATACAAGTCGCGCGAAGAAAGAAGGTACAATCAAAGCGAGTAATTTATTACGACGCCAATTTAATGTTGATAGAGCAAATACCGTGTGGGTATCAGATATCACACAAGTACGCTGTAAAGATGGTTGGCAGTATTTATGCGTCATCCTTGATTTGTATTCTCGTAAGGTTGTCGGCTGGGTAACAAGTCGGATAAACAACGCCGAATTAGTCATTAAAACACTGAAAAAGGCATGGTCAGCACGCAAACCTGATGGTTCGAACTTGCTCTTTCATTCAGACCAAGGAGCTCAGTATGTCGCAAAGGAAACAGTGAAGTGGTTAACTAATAGAGGTGTCACAGTGAGTATGTCT
>NZ_PNCP01000102.1:0-746 GCF_005886115.1 Pseudoalteromonas sp. S4492 | reverse complement strand
AATGCAGATATTTTTGCAGTGCTGGCTTCTGGCGGTCACTATGTGAATGTTCATACACCTGCTAATGCTGGCGGCGAGCTTCGCGGACAAATCCTAACCAGCAACTATGGTTTTACGAGCTTTAAACTAAGCGGTGATCAAGAAGTTCCTGCACTCGAATCTGATGCAAGCGGTGAAGGCTATGCATTAATTAACATGGATAACTATGCCTTAGAGCTCTTAGTAAACACAATGGGTGTTGATGATGCGACAGGTGCACACATTCACACTGGCCGAATTGGCACGAATGGCGACGTACTCGTTGCACTTGAGCAGTCAACAGCTGACGCAGGCATGTGGATGACACCAGCAAATACCATGATCAACGCAGAGATATTTGAGGTACTTGCATCAGGTGGTCATTACGTTAACGTACATACTCCTGCTAACACGGGTGGCGAAATTAGAGGTCAGATCCTAACTGACAACTATCAGCTCGTTACTTTCCCGCTTAGTGGTATGCAAGAAGTGCCAGCTGTTGATACGATGGCATCAGGTAGTGGTTATGCATTAGTTAACATGGATAATTACCATCTAGAATTAAGAGCGTTAACCGAAGGTGTGAGTGACGCCACTGCAGCTCACATTCATACAGGTCGTATAGGCACCAATGGCGACGTACTTGCTGCGTTAGAGCAATCAAGCGATAACATGAACCTATGGCAAACACCTGAAAACACCATGATCAATGCAGATATTTTTGCAGT
>NZ_PNCP01000101.1:0-328 GCF_005886115.1 Pseudoalteromonas sp. S4492 | reverse complement strand
AATCTTCGGGTAAATCAGCCACTTTTGCTCTTACAGGGTTTAGGTCAACATACGCAAGGCAAGCGGCAAGTGCAGCTTCATCAAGTAAAGCTTGTGATTTAAAGCGACCTTCCCAAAACCGCCCTTTGCATCCATCTTCTAGATTCGCTTTTCGTGCAATGCTCTCATTAAGCACACGCATAAACCAACTAATACTGCTGAGTCGTTCTCGATATAAATTAACTCTGGCATTAACCGCAACGAGTTCGGCTTGTGTTAGTAATTCGCCATTTAAGAATCGTTGACATAAGAATGTACTTTTAAATACCTTATGCCACCTAATCAGAAT
>NZ_PNCP01000100.1:0-604 GCF_005886115.1 Pseudoalteromonas sp. S4492 | reverse complement strand
ATTTAAAACAAGTTAGCGAGCTACAAGGGGAAAGAGTAAAGGAGTACCGTAGGCGTGAAATTTATTTCGCGCGATGGTTTCCACGAGATTCCATGATCTGACTCCATAAAAGTAGACACCTTTTTGGAGCCAGTAACCATGAAAGTAAAACCATATCGCAAACATTCGCTCGAATTTAAAATAAAAGTCGTTCAAGAGTCGTTAGACACCACAGATACAGTTAAGATGGTCGCGAATAAATACGGAATTCATCCTGACATGCTATCAAGTTGGAGAAGTCATATGACCTCGAAGAAGAAAACAGCAAAGCCATTAAAGAACCAAGGCCCAGACAAGTCATACACAGATTTAGAACGCCAAATTCGCAAGCTTGAGAAGCAACTCGAAGATGCTCAGTTGGAGAATGACGTTTTAAAAAAGGCGAAGGTCTACTTCGACAGCCTAAAAGAATAAGGTTCGAATATATCCACAAGGTCACAGATGCCAAACGCACAGTGAAGAAGTTGTGCAGTTGGTTATCTGTGTCGCCAGCTGGGTATTATAAATGGTTAAAGCAATTACCTAGCACACGCCATAAAGAGAACAGTTCGTTACTTAAGTTTCT
>NZ_PNCP01000010.1:0-41422 GCF_005886115.1 Pseudoalteromonas sp. S4492 | reverse complement strand
AGTCGGGCTTTTTTGCGTTTAGAGCTATCAGCTTTCAGCCGTCAGACGTCAGCTGAAATACAGAGATATCAGAGGTCAGATATTAGATGTTAGTTGAACTGCGGGGTTGTTTTGTACAGAGTCACCCTCAGCAACAAACCCCGTAGGAGGCACTTCAGTGCCGAATTCAGACCAGAACAAACACATTCATGGCTAAATAGTTAGCGAGTTGTTAGTTAGCAAGGGTAAAGTTGAACTGTTGGTTTGTTTAATACAGAGTCACCCTCAGCAACAAACCCCGTAGGAGGCACTTCAGTGCCGAATCTAGACCATAACAAACATATTCATGGCTAAAGCCATTCCTACAAGTACACTTTGCCTAGAACCTAGAACCTAGAACCTAGAACCTAGAACCTAGAACCTAGAACCTAGAACCTAGAACCTAGAACCTAGAACCAGAGGAAGACACAGCACAAAACAACCCCACCGCGCGGCTGATCGCTGACGGCTGAAAGCTGATAGCTCTGTGTTGGGTTTCGCTTCGCTCTACCCAACCTACACCAGAACTTAAAACTTTACTCTTTCAACTTTCCCCTCGCTAACTCCCAACTTGTAACTCACGAAGTTGCTCATCTGCCGTTCATTAAATTAACTTTGCTTTGTTTATGGCTTTGATTTAGGATCAAATCAGTTTAAAAGCAAGAACTAATGGCCTGTGTCTAGATTACTTATTTGTTTATTATTATTTTTTTCGAGTGCTTCAACCTTTGCTGTTGAGGTGACTAACCTATATCAAGATACTCTTAAAGTTGCAGACAAATCACGTGATGCTCGTTTGGCTGCAAGTCGTGAAGCGCTGCTAAATGTGTTGGTGAAAGTAAGTGGGGACACAAGCGCAGATCAAAACCCTGTAGCTAAAGAACGTACCCGCGACATTTCCGATTACATGCTCAAATTTGAATATGATGAAAAAGCAGATGGCAGTTTAAATCTAGTTGTTAAATTTGAAGCGAATAAAATTAATGCATTGATCAAAGATCTTGGCCTGCCTCTTTGGGGGACACGTCGTCCTTTAGTGGCTATCTGGTTAGCTATTGAAGATAACTGGCGCCGTGAACTGGTGACTCAAGAGTCATATCCGCAGCTTGAACAGCTTATATACGACAAAGCTGGCCGTCGTGGTTTACCTGTCGTTGTGCCACTGCTTGATTTAGAAGACCGTGCTATTGTTGGGATACCAGAAGTATGGGGTAATTTCTCTGAGCCGGTAGAGCGAGCGTCGAGTCGTTATAGTGCAGAGCGCAGTATTACTGCAAGAATGTATCAACAAGCAGATTCAGAAACCTGGATCCTTGATTGGCGTTTCACTAATGCGGAATTATTCGATACTAATCGTTTGATGGGTGATAAACAGCAAATTGTTGCAGATATGATTGATAGTCTAGCAGGTGGCTTAGCAGCAGAATATGCCATTGATCCAACGATGATTGGTCAACTTGCGACAGCAACCTTCTATCTAAAAGGTATCAATAACTTTGTTGATATTGAATTTGCTAAACGCCGTTTAGAGAGCTTAAGTGTTGTTACTCGTGCCGTAATATCTGTGCGTACACCCGATACCGTACAATTTACAGTTAATCACACAGGCAGCATGAACGACTTTAGAAAAGCGTTAGAACTTGATAGTGCCTTTAAAGCGTATCAAGACCCGCGTGATTTTTACCAAGTGGTCAATAAAGACGAGCTTGAATATCAGTGGCAGGGGCTTTAATCGCAGTGCAAGAACCAATGCAAATGGCATTGCCAGTTACTTTGCCAGATGATGAAACATTTACTTCTTATTTTGGTGGCGAAAACTCGCTTGAAGTGAGCCACCTAAAAGATGCGTTCACAAAGCTGAGTAACAAATTTCAATATACCTATTTATGCGGTTTGGGTGATTCAGGTAAGTCGCATCTGTTGTACGCGACCTGCATTCACGCTCAAGAGCGCGGTTTATCAACCATGTTACTTTCAATGCGTGAAGTGATTGACTACGGTCCTGTGGTACTTGAAGGTCTCGAAAACCTTGACGTGTTATGTATCGATGACGTGCACTTGGTGGCAGGCAACGATGCGTGGGAGAAAGGATTATTTAACTTTTTCAATCGCTTCAATGAGCCTGGCAAATACCTTGTGGTCACAGCTGATTTATTACCTGACATGCTACATATCAATTTACCTGACTTAGTTTCGCGTTTGAAATGGGGCACAACATTACAGATCCGTTCAATGAGCGATGATGACAAAGCCGAAGCGCTCGTACGCCGTGCTCATATGCGTGGCCTTGAATTGACGGATGAGTGTGCGCGCTTTTTATTAACGCGATTAAGCCGTGATATGCGTGCATTATTGGACGTTTTAGACAAACTTGACCACGCCTCAATGGCTGCACAAAGAAAATTAACAATTCCTTTTATAAAATCAACGTTAAAGCTTTAGTAGGGCTAGAATCTAGTCCTTGCTTTCAGTTATCATTAGCTATTACAAAAATCCTTCTGTGAAAGACCAGGTACTCAATGAACTTAGAAAATATTTTAGCGCAAGCACTTGAGGCTGTTGCCAGTGCGAACGAAATCGCGCAATTAGAAGATATCAGGGTTAATTACCTTGGTAAAAAAGGTGAAATCACCAACTTACTTAAAACGCTAGGCAAGATTGCCCCTGAAGAGCGTAAAGAAGCGGGTCAAGTGATTAACCAAGCAAAACAAGAAGTACAAACAGCCATTAACGAAAAGCGTGAGTTACTAGCAAGTAAGGCTCTTGAAGAGAAGCTAGCGGCAGAAACGATCGACGTAACTTTACCGGGTCGTGTTATGCCAACAGGTGGCTTACACCCAGTAACTCGTACTATTGAACGTATTGAAAGCTTTTTTGGTGAGTTAGGTTTTGCGGTTAAGTCAGGTCCTGAAGTTGAAGATGATTTTCATAACTTCGATGCGCTAAATATTCCTGAGCACCATCCTGCACGTGCTGATCACGATACTTTCTATTTCAACCCTAAGCTTGTGTTACGTACACAAACAAGTGGTGTACAAATCCGTACGATGGAAACTGAGCAGCCACCACTGCGCATCATTTCTCCAGGTCGTGTTTATCGTAACGATTACGACCAAACACACACGCCAATGTTCCATCAAGTGGAAGGCTTAATGGTTGATACAGATGTAAGCTTCACTGAGTTAAAAGGTATTCTGCACGACTTCTTACGTAACTTCTTTGAAGAAGATATGGAAATTCGTTTCCGTCCTTCTTACTTCCCATTTACCGAGCCATCAGCTGAGGTTGATGTTATGGGTAAAAACGGCAAGTGGTTAGAGGTATTAGGCTGTGGCATGGTTCACCCTAACGTTCTTAAATCAGTGGGTATTGATCCAGAAAAATACACAGGCTTTGCATTCGGTATGGGTGTTGAGCGCTTGACGATGTTGCGTTATGGCGTAAATGACTTACGTGCATTTTTCGAAAACGATTTAAAATTCCTAAACCAGTTCCGTTAAGAGTGAAGATATAAAATGAAATTTAGTGAAAAGTGGTTAAGAGAGTGGGTTAACCCAGCAATCGACACACAGGCTCTTTCGGAACAGTTATCAATGGCTGGTCTTGAAGTTGACGGTGTTGAGCCTGCAGCGGCTGAGTTCACAGGCGTTGTTGTTGGTGAAGTGGTTGAGTGTGGTCAACACCCGGATGCTGATAAGTTACGTGTAACTAAAGTAAACGTAGGTGGTGATGAGCTACTTGATATCGTGTGTGGTGCACCTAACTGTCGCCAAGGCTTAAAAGTCGCTGTTGCGACTGTTGGCGCTGTATTACCTGGCGACTTCAAAATTAAAAAAGCCAAACTTCGTGGTCAACCTTCACACGGTATGCTGTGCGCATTCGTTGAATTAGGCATCAGCGAAGAAGGCGATGGCATCATGGAATTACCAAGTGATGCGCCAATCGGTACTGACTTACGCGAGTATTTAAACCTGGACGACAGCATTATTGATGTTGACTTAACACCAAACCGTGGTGACTGTTTAGGTATTAAAGGTCTAGCGCGTGAAGTGGGCGTACTGAATAGTATTGATGTTAATACACTTGAAATCGCACCTGTTGCGGCGACGATTGAAGACAAAGTATCAATTGAGCTTGTAAATGATGATGCGTGTCCTCGTTATTTAGGTCGTGTGATCAAAGGTATTAACCTTGATGCAGAAACACCACTTTGGATGGTAGAAAAACTTCGTCGCAGTGGCATTCGCTCAATTGACCCAGTTGTTGATGTTACAAACTACGTGTTATTAGAGCTTGGTCACCCAATGCACGCATTTGATTTAAATGCAATTGAAGGTGGCATTAAAGTACGTAGCGCGAATGCAGGTGAAGAAATCGTTCTTCTTGATGGCAACACTGCAAAACTTAACGAGTCTACACTTGTAATTGCTGATCACAACAAAGCGCTTGCTATTGCAGGTATTTTTGGTGGTGAAAAATCAGGTGTAACGGAATCAACGTCAGATATCTTATTAGAAAGCGCCTTCTTTAACCCGGTTGCGATTGCTGGCCAAGCGCGTAGTTACGGTTTACACACCGATGCGTCACACCGCTACGAGCGTGGTGTGGATTTTGCGCTGCAAAAAGATGCAATGGAACGTGCGACAGCATTATTACTTGAAATTGTTGGCGGCGAAGCCGGCCCTGTAGTTGAAGCAGTCGCTACTGATAAATTACCAAAAGTAACAGAAGTGCGTTTACGTCGTGAGCGTTTAGACCGCGTAATTGGCCATCACATTGATGATGCAAAAGTAACTGACATCCTAACCCGTTTAGGTTTAGACGTGAAAATTGTTGATGGTGTATGGAGCGCTGACGTACCTAGCTATCGCTTTGATATTCGTATCGAAGAAGACTTAATTGAAGAAGTTGCACGTGTTTACGGCTATAACAGCATTCCAAACGTTGCACCAACTGCTAAATTAAAAATGACTAACCATGACGAGTCTCATGTTGCGGTCACTAAGTTCCGCAATACGCTTGTAACACGTGGTTACCAAGAAGCAATTACTTACAGCTTCGTTGATCCAAAAGCACAAGCTATTTTACACCCACAAAGTGATGCACTTGTATTGCCACACCCAATTTCGGTTGAAATGTCAGCAATGCGTGTAAGTTTAATGCCGGGTCTATTAGCGTCATTAGTTTACAATCAAAACCGTCAGCAACCACGTGTACGTTTATTTGAGCATGGCTTAAAATTCTTACGTGACGAGAATGCAGAAAACGGTGTAAACCAAGTTGCTGTTATCGGTGGTGTAATCTCTGGTCTTGCACACGGTGAACATTGGGTTCAAGAAAAGCGTAGCGTTGATTTTTATGACTTAAAAGGTGATGTTGAAGCACTTTTAGCAATTAGCAACGATACTGCACGCTTTGAGATAAAAGCAGAGCAGTCTGACGGCTTACACCCAGGTCAATCAGCGGTTATTTATGTTGATGGTAAAAAAGTTGGCTTCTTTGGTGCAGTGCACCCACAGGTGCAAAAGTCACTAGATATCAACAACACAGCATTTGTGTTTGAAATCGAAATGTCTGCACTAGAAAAAAGAAAATTACCAGAAGCGGTAGCAGTGTCGAAATTCCCGTCAAACCGCCGTGATATCGCGATTTTAGTGGAAGATCACGTAAAATCTGGCGATATTTTAAATGTCATAGAAAAAGTTGGCGGAAATCAATTGGTTGACCTAAACTTATTCGATGTGTATAAGGGCAAAGGTATTGAGCCAAATTATAAGAGTTTGGCGATTGCTCTAACACTGCAAGCGGTTGATAGAACGCTCGAAGAGAAAGATATCAATCAAGTAGTTGATAATGTGGTGGCCGCATTGGCCGAACAATTTAACGCATCGTTGAGGGACTAGATATGGCGCTTACTAAAGCCGACATAGCTGAACACCTATTTGAAAAACTCGGGATCAATAAAAAAGATGCCAAAGATTTAGTTGAAGCGTTTTTTGAAGAAATCCGCTCAGCGCTAGAAAAAGGCGAGCAGGTTAAGCTCTCTGGATTTGGTAACTTTGATCTTCGAGATAAGAAAGAACGTCCAGGCCGCAATCCGAAAACAGGTGAAGATATCCCTATTTCGGCACGCCGAGTAGTGACTTTTAGACCAGGTCAAAAGCTCAAGACTCGTGTAGAAGTTGGCACAAGCAAAGCAAAATAAGAAAAGGCAGCGTTAGCTGCCTTTTTTATTTGTTTAAAAACATTACTTGCGAGTGGCTAGAATCCGCGCGGCGACACAAAAGTGCCGGCTTGGATACTGTCGTAAGTTTTTTGTGCTAAATCATCTAGGCTGTCTAGGCTCTTACCAATGGCAGCGAGTTGATGTTCGATAGGTAAAATATCGACATTTTCATACCCTGATAATTGTGCCACGCGTGCAAAAGTGTATGCGTGCTTATACTTTTCGTGTTTGTAAAATAAGCTGACCAGAGTCGGGTAGATCTCTGGATTCGGTGTTTCACCTGCTTTATTTAACTCGAGCGTTTTGTATAGCAAATCAATGGTTTTTTCATCATCAAACTTCACGTAGTAGCTTGCCAAGAAAAACTGCATCTCAGCATCTTCGGTCACCCGTTTATCTTGTTTTTCTTCAAGGGCGAGTAGTTTAGTTAACGCTGATTGGTCGTTATTACGTGACCAATGGTAATACAACAAACCTGGATGGTTTGTATTTTTGGTATCTTGAAAAATACGTGTCATTTCTTTAATGCTTGTTAAATGACCTTCAACGCGAGAGGTGGTTTTTTCTTTTAGTTTTATATGCTCAATCTTGGCCGCAAGCGACACACACTGATCGTATTTCTCGAAATCTTTTAATAATTGGTATTTGTTTTCGTCTGTTGGCGACTTATATTCAACATAACGTTGAATGATGACCTCGGCACGTTGCTCTTTACAGTGACTGTCTTTATTTAAATCACTACAGAAGCCAGGCGTTTCGTCGCACACTTTCGCTAGTGTAAGCGGATCTTCACAGCCTGCTAATGCCAATAAACCAAGCAACACGCTTGCTCTTAATAACATTCCTTAACCTCAACTTAATTTGTACTACTTTATTCTAGCGCAATGATTTGCTCTGTAACAGTGGAGAATCGTTCGAGTTTAAATTAGAATACCCCTGCCTGAGATGTGTTGCTCTCAAATCACAACACATTTTTTAAGGCTATCCGTTCAAAATTGTTTAATTAGGTAAAAAAAATGACCTCATCTCACGAGTTAGAATACACAAGCAGCTGGCAAGAACGTCAAGATTACGCAGAAAGTATGCAACCTATCATTGGTAGACTTTATCGTAATCGTGGTATCGAAATCGCTGTATATGGCCGTCCTCTCGTTAATGCCAGTACAATCGATATCATCAAAGCGCACAAAACAGTTGCTCAGTTTGAAGGTACAAAACTACGTTTACGTGAAAGCTTCCCTTTCTTAGAAGCGATTAGCAAAATGGAATTAAACTCAGCACGTATCGATATTGGTAAACTAGCGTATGGTTATTTGTTTACAGATGCTGCAAAAGGTCGTTCAGTTGAAGAATACTTAACTGACGAATTAGCAGAAATCGCAAACTCAGAGCGCAAAGAGCCACGTGATGTTGTGTTATACGGTTTCGGGCGTATCGGCCGTTTATTAGCACGTCTATTAATCGAAAAATCAGGTCCTTATGCAGACTTACGTTTACGTGCAATCGTTGTTCGTGGCGGTAAAGACGGTGACCTAGAAAAGCGTGCAAGCTTACTTCGTCGTGACTCTATCCACGGTCCATTCAATGGCTCTATCACAATTGATAAAGAGCGTAACGCAATTAAAGCTAACGGTAGCTACATTCAAGTTATCTACGCTAACTCTCCAAGCGAAGTAGATTACACAGCTTACGGCATCGAGAATGCACTTGTTGTTGATAACACAGGTATCTGGAAAGACGAAGCAGGTCTTGGTCAGCACTTAGAAGCAAAAGGCGCAGCAAAAGTATTATTAACTGCACCAGCTAAAGGCAACATCAAGAACATCGTATACGGTGTAAACAACCAAGATATCAAACCTGAAGATAAAATTGTCTGTGCAGCAAGCTGTACAACCAATGCTATTACCCCGACGTTAAAAGCACTTAACGATAAGTTTGGTATCAAGAATGGTCACGTTGAAACAGTTCACTCGTACACAAATGACCAAAACTTAATTGATAACTACCACAACGCTGAGCGCCGTGGTCGTGCTGCTGCACTTAACATGGTTATCACTTCAACGGGTGCTGCAAAAGCGGTTTCTAAAGCTTTACCTGAGCTTGAAGGTAAACTTACAGGTAACGCTATCCGTGTTCCTACACCAAACGTATCAATGGCAATCTTGAACTTAAACCTTGAAAAAGGCACTACAGTTGAAGAACTAAATGCGTTCTTACGTGAAACTGCACTTTACTCAGACCTTCGTGACCAAATCGATTACACAGCGTCTACTGAAATCGTATCGACTGACTTAGTGGGTAGCCGTTACGCAGGTGTTGTTGACTCACAAGCGACAATCGTAGATGACAACCGTGTTGTGCTTTATGTTTGGTACGATAACGAGTTTGGTTATAGCTGTCAGGTAGTACGTTGTATGCGTGACATGGCTGAAGTAACTTTCCCAAGCTTACCTCGCTAATAGCTAAAAAATAAACAATCTAGAAGCCAGCATTATGCTGGCTTTTTTAGTCGTGAAAGTTTTTGCAAATTTTCTTCATGTGGTAGGCTGTGCTACGTCTACACTAATTTACTAACAAAACGTTCTACCAAAGAGCGTTGACTTAATTCTTAACTAACAAGCGAATAGCTAAGAATTATTTTTAACCAATAGGTTTATAGAATGAAAATCACCAGCAATTTTGACAGTGGTAATATCAAGGTTATTGAAGCCGTTGATCCGCTGAATATTCAATTAGAAATTAATAAAGACAATCAGTCTGATTTTTTCCAGTGGTTTCACTTTCGTCTTGAAACAACGCCGTTTCAAAGCCATAAATTACACATTAATAACTTAGAAAACTCAGCATATCCTGATGGTTGGGAAGGTTATCACGCGGTTGCATCATACGACCGTCAAACTTGGTTCCGTGTGCCATCTGAGTATGCAAACGGCACGCTATCATTTGAAGTAGAGCCTGAGTGCGGCAGCATGTACTTTGCTTACTTTGCCCCATACAGCTACGACCGTCACTTAGATTTACTTGCATGGGCACAAAGCCAACATGCGTGTGAATTAGAAACATTAGGCGAAACCCTTGATGGTCGCGATATGAGTGTATTACGAGTGGGTATTCCTAGCAGTGACAAGAAAACAATCTGGATCACAGCACGCCAACACCCAGGTGAGACAATGGCCGAGTGGTATGTTGAAGGTTTGCTTCATAAACTACTTGATGATGAAGATCCACATGCAGCAGCATTATTATCAAAAGCCGTATTCTACATTGTGCCAAATATGAACCCTGATGGCAGTGTGCGTGGTCACCTGCGCACGAATGCTAAAGGCGTTAACCTAAACCGTGAGTGGCAAACACCGAGCATGGAAAATAGCCCTGAAGTATTCCTAGTGCTAAATAAAATGCGTGAAACTGGCCTTGATATGCACCTAGACATTCATGGCGACGAAGCTATTCCTTATAACTTTGTTGCGGGCAGTGAAGGTATCCCGGGCTACGATGACCGCTTAAAAGAGTTAGAAGATAGCTTTAAAGCTGCGCTTTTAACAGTAACGCCAGAGTTCCAAGACGAGCACGGTTACCCTAAAGATGAACCGGGCCAGGCTAATCTAACTGTTGGTTCTTCTGCTGTCGCGCATGAGTTTAATGCATTAGCGTATACAGTAGAGATGCCATTTAAAGATAACGATGATTTACCAGACCCTGATTACGGCTGGTCAGATCGTCGCTCGTATCAATTTGGTCAAGATACGTTAGCGGCTATCGTTAACGTGGTTGATAAATTAAGATAACGAACCTTACGGGCATCAGCAAAACTGATGCCCGTAATTGTATCTGCTAACTGAAAAATGACGGTGCAGAGCAGGATGCATCGAATGTTAACTAGGTAGGTACATTTGTCATATTGAAAATTAACTGTTAACAAACTTGGTTGGTTTAAGTTAATATTCAATACGTTCAGCTGAGAGGTAATATAATTTTAAATTTATTTCTCACAGTCATCATGTCGCGCATTCTCACAAGCCCACGCTGAGTATCGTAACTAACAATAAAAAATATAATCATAGAGGATATCCATGGAAGCTTTAGTAAGCGCCGTTAATGACATAATTTGGAGTAATGCACTCATTTATTTATGTCTAGGTGCAGGTCTGTTTTATTCCGTTTTAACCCGATTCGCGCAAGTTAGACATTTTAAAGAAATGTGTAAGTTATTGCTTAGCTCTAATAATTCAGATACGGGTATTTCTTCGTTCCAAGCGTTAGCTGTATCATTATCGGGCCGTGTTGGTGTAGGTAATATTGCTGGCGTTGCAGCAGCTATTGGCTTTGGTGGTCCGGGTGCAATTTTCTGGATGTGGGTAGTTGCGTTCTTAGGCGCAAGTACTGCGTATGCCGAGTCAACCCTTGGTCAAATTTATAAATCAGAAGAAGATGGTCAGTACCGAGGTGGTCCTGCTTATTACTTTGACCGTTGCTTACAGCAAAAGTGGTTAGCTGTATTATTTGCAGTCTCAGCGATTATTGCCTGTGGTGTATTCCTGCCGGGTGTTCAAGCGAATGCAGTCGGTAATGCATTTACACAAGTTTTCGGTGAAGGCACTCTCGTTAGCACCAGCTTTGGCGAAGTAGGTAGCTTTAAGTTAGTTGCCCTTGCAATCATCTTAATTGTGCTAGCGTTTATTATCTTTGGTGGCATTAAGCGTATCGCAAACTTTACACAAATCGTGGTGCCATTTATGGCGCTAGGTTACATCGTATTAGCGTTAATTGTGGTGTTTTTAAACTTAGATAAAGTACCAGGTATCTTCTCAATGATTTTATCTGATGCATTCACAGCACAAGCAGGCTTTGGTGCTGCCATTGGCTGGGGTGTTAAACGTGGTATCTACTCAAACGAAGCTGGTCAAGGTACGGGCCCGCATGCAGCTGCAGCAGCTGAAGTTGATCACCCAGCACAGCAAGGCTTGGTGCAAGCGTTCTCTGTGTATGTTGATACTATTTTTGTGTGTACCGCAACGGCGCTAATGATTTTAATCACAAATCAATACAACATTGTGGGTGAATTACCTGCGGGTCAATTTATTGTGCAAAATGTTGATGCAGCAACAGAAGTAGGCTCAGCTGCTTTCACACAAATGGCGTTATTTAGCGTATTTGGTGGGTTTGGTGAAGCGTTTGTAGGTATTGCCTTATTCTTCTTCGCATTTACGACCATTCTTGCTTATTACTATATTGCAGAAACTAACGTTGCTTATTTGAACCGTTACTTCAAAGGTAATATTCCACTGGTTGCCGTGAAACTTGTGATCATGTTTATGGTGGCATACGGCATGGTAAATAGCTCTGGCTATATCTGGAACATTGGTGACATTGGTGTAGGCTTAATGGCATGGATCAATATTGTCGGTATATTAGCTATTTTCTTCGTCGCAAAACCAGCGCTTAACTGTTTACGTGATTACGAAGATCAAAAGAAAGCCGGTGGTGAAATTACTTTTGACCCAGTTAAATTAGGCATTAAAAATGCGACTTTCTGGGAAAAGCGTTTAGCTGAAAAGGCGAAAGAGAAACAATAAATCTGGTTTTTGAGTTTTTGTAGAGGATTTAGTTGTGCAGGTTTTCGAATCTTCACAATTGAGTGAAATTCAAATAAGACATCGACTCATAAAACAAGTACAATAAAGGGCGCCTAAAGGCGCCTTTTTTATGCGTAGTATGGAGAAAGATATGGCGATTATTAGTTGCCCGCAATGTGCAAAATCAATATCTGACAAACATAAACAATGTCCGCATTGTGAATGCCAAGTCACCGATCTAAGCAATGAGCAGTTGCAGCAAATGCAAAAAGAAACGCGTATTCGTAGACAACAAAAGTTTATGAATCAGTCTTTCCTCGCACTGATTTTATTTTTAGGGGGCTTTTTCTGTTTTTATTTTATGCACCCCGAAGCAAAATCTCCTGAGTGGTATGCCTATTCAGCGGCAATGGCAGTAGGTTTTGTGTGGTATATCATAAGCCGCATTTATTTAGTTGTTTTGAAAAAGAAAAAGTAACATGAATATTGATCACATCGTAAAAAATATCACCCCAGAAGTATTTGAACGTCTTCAGTATGGCGCCTCAACGGGTAAATGGCCCGATGGCACACCGTTAACTGACGAACAAAAACAACAAACCGTTCAACTCGTGATGCTTTACCAAGCTAAAGTTTCGCAAACCAATGAGCAGTTTACCATTGGCGCAAATGGTGAAATGGTGCAAAAGAGCAAAGCTCAATTGCAAAAAGAATTCGCATCAGAAAATGAAATAGCTAGGTTTAGTGAAAATGATCTTTAAACACCTGTTTACTCCGAAATGGAAGCACCCTAAAAGCCAAGTTCGTTTAGCCGCGGTTGAACGCCTTGATACAGAACGTGACCTTAGCATCTTAAATAGCATTGCCCTTGAAGATAGCTCAGCTGAGATCCGTAAAAAAGCCTTAAACAAAGTCAATGATCTTGTATTATGGTGGCAAGTTTATAAGCAAGACCAAGCACTTAAAGAAATTGCAGAGCAGCATATCAACCAAGCGGTTTTAAATACCGATAGCAAATTAGATGCAAATATCAAAAACGAGTTTATTGAGCGTTATGCGCCAGTAAAAACACTCGAAAAGCTAGCGTTTGCTGAAAAAGAAATTCAAGTTCGCGTTAAATTATTAAAGCGTTTAGCCAATCCAAGCCTAATTGATAAAGCCTTTAAAGAAGGCCGCGAAGAGCTGCAATTACAGCTTGTTGAGCTTGTTATTAACCACCAACTTGCAAAACCACTACTAAAACATGCGCAAGGTGAAGCACACACACAACTGGCGACTCACCTTGAGAATGAACGCTTAGCGATAGAAATGCCCGCCAAAGTAGAAGCAGATACACGCGTGGTATTGGCAAAGCTGAATGCGCTGCGTGATAAGCATGATTTTCAATTAGTATCGATGCAACATGCTGAATTATTACAGCAGTGGCAAGCTATCGAATTAAAGTGGCTGAGCGAAGAACAAGTCAGCACACTTGATAAAAAGTATTCAGCAATTACGCAAAAGCTTGAGTCTCATATTGCACAACTAAGCAAAGAGCATGAAGCTGCACAGCAAGTGTTAGCTGAGCAACAGCGTCAAGTATTAGCGCTTGCGAGCCTTGAAGCAATTGGTGAAGAAATAGAAAACGCTTTGCAATTAGGCTTAGAAACGCCGGAGCAAATTCAGCAAGATTGGCTTGAGGCTAAAGTTGCAGAGGCAAAAGATACGCTAGTAGAGGCTAACTTAACTGAAAATCAAAATGTCCGTGATGTAAAACAGCACTTAACAAATTTATTCAATCAAGTTGAACAGTTACCGCAGCTAGTTAGCGCGATTGCTGAGTTTAAAGAGGCATTTGATAAATTAAACACGGTGGCAACGTCTGAAGACGAAAACGAGTTTGATAGTCTAAAACAGCAGTTTGAACAACAACAAAAACTTGCACGTAAAAAGCTGGCAAGTATTCCTAATCGCTTACAAGGTCGCTTTAAAGCAAATTTAGCTGAAGCAGTAAATAGCTGGCAGCAAGCGATGGCACCGCTTACTAATAAGTTTGAGAAGAACCAACAAGCAGCGAAACGTAAAGGCCGTGATGTAAAACGTTTAATTGAGCAAGGTCGCTTTAATGTTGCATTTGGTGTATTCAAAGGCTTTGAAGAGTTATATGCCACGCTTACAGAGTATTACAAGCAGCCATTAACTAGCTTAAAAGCTGATTTAGAAACACAATTAGCAGAAGCAAAAGATTGGCAAAAATACGCATCAGCGCCAAAGCGTGATGCATTACTCGTGGAAGTAACTGAACTTGCTGCAACTGAGTGTACTGACCCTAAACAACGTGCTGAACAAGTTAAACAGTTACGTCGTCGTTGGAATGAATTAGGGCGTCTAGATACTGATGCAGAAAAGCAACAAGGCGAGTTATTCGATCAACACATTGAATTACTGTTTGCGCCGTGCCGCGAGTATTTTGCAGAGCAAGAGCAGCAACGTGAGCAAGCTAAAGCACAGCGTGTTGAAATAATCACGCAAATGCAGCAGCTTACTGAGCTAAATACTCAGTCTGACGAGTTCGATTGGAAGCAGTTTGAAAGTAAATTTAATCGAATTGCAAAGACATGGCGTTCAGCGGGTAATGTTGACCCTAAAACGTATCGTGAGCTGCAAGCACAATTCAAAGCTGCACAATCACAAGTACAATCTCAACTAATTGCATTTCATAAAGCAAATGCTGAACAAAAAGCAGCACTTGTTGAGCAAGCAACACTGTTATCGCAGAGCGATGATTTAGCGGCTGCATGCCAAGAGCTTAAAGCGCTTCAACAAACGTGGCAAACAATCGGCTTTGCTGGAATGAAGGCAGAAAACACCTTATGGCAGCAATTTAGACGTGTTAATGACGACACTTTTGCGAAGCGTAGCGCTGAGTTTGAACAGCAAAAGCAAGTTCAGCAGCAAAATGATGAAGTTGCAGCAGCGCAGTTAGCTGAGCTTGAATCTGCACTTGAGGTTGTCGTTCATCTTGCACAGCTTAAAGATTTAACAGTAAAGCTGGCAGAGCTTGAGTACTCAAAAGCGTTATCAGCGCGTGTAGCTCAGTTAGAGGCTGCGATTAGTGCAAAAACAGCGCTAATTAGCAAGCAAGCTGAGCAGTCTAAGTTAACGGCTTTATTTGCTGCTCTTGAGAGCGGCAGAGAACTGCCATCGCAGTTCCAAGCTTCATTAATAACTAATCTAAACGCTGCGCAGCTGTTAACTCGTATCGAAATTCTAGCGGGCGTTGAATCGGCCGATAGTCAGTTACGTATGACAGAGCAAGTTGCGATGTTAGATGATAAACACCGTGGCGAGCACGCAGATGTTTATTATTACTTAAAGCAATTACTTGCAGTCAGTGAGGGTTCAGTTTCAGCTGACACACTAGCAAGGCTTAAAGCAATATTTGCAATTTAACGAATAAAAACCGCTTTTTATAGCGGTTTTTTTCCGTGTTTTTTTGAGGAAAACAATGAGAATTTTATTACTACTTACCTGTTTATTTTTAGGGGCTTGTAAAAGTACAGATCAAGGGATGTCGGTGTACTCGTTTACCAATTCAGAAATTGAAGCAGCCCTTGCTGATCAATTACCAAAATTAAGTGAACAGATAAAATTGATGGGCTTACCTGTTGATTTTGCTGTAAACGACCTAAGTGTCAATGTTGGCCCAGATAAGCGTGACGTGGTGGTTTTAGGGGCTGATTCTAGTGCTGTTATTAAAGCTTTCGCACTTAAGTATCCAGTACGCTTAAAGCTGCAAATCGAAGGTAGCCCATTTTATGACAGCGAGAAAAAAGCAGTCTTTTTACGTAATGTAAAATTGGTTGATACAACAATCGACACCGCGGGTTTCAAGGGCAGCTTAAACTTATTAGATGATCAAGCAATGCAAGTGATTAACGGCTTTTTAGCGGTTAACCCCGTCTATAAGCTAAATATGAATGACCCTAAAGTCGCATTATTGAGCAAATTACCATTAGATATGAAAGTATCTCAGGGTGAAATTATCTTAGTGCCCACACTGTAAAACTCTTTGATATTTTAAAGCGGCTTCATGCCGCTTTTTTTGTAATTGCTTGTTAAGCAAATTTAACCTTGTCATAATTGCTCGTGATATTTCGCGAGTTGAGTGATTGCTATGATCAAGGAATTTTTAAACGACCCCACATTATTACTAAATGCTGTAGGCGAAGGTATTTATGGCTTCGATTTATCGGGAAATGCGGTTTTTGTAAATCCTGCTGCTGAGCGCATGACCGGCTGGAAAGCAGACGAACTCCTTGGTAAAAAAATACACCAATATCATCACCATACACGTAAAGATGGCTCACCATATCCCGCAGATGAATGCCAAATATATTGCACTATGTTTGATGGCAAACATCGACATGTAAACGATGAAGTATTCTGGCGTAAAGATGGAAGCTATTTTGCCGTTGAGTATACTTCAACACCAGTCTATAAAAACGGTGCCTTGATTGGTGCAGTCGCGATTTTTCGCGATGTATCAAAACAGCAGCAAACAGAAGTGGCTTTACGTGACGCACTAGCGCAAGTTCAACATTTATCTGAGCAGCTACAAGCTGAAAATGCGTACCTTATTTCAGAGTTAAACGAAGATTGGCAAGACTCAGGTTTGGTCGGCCAAAGTCATTCGTTTCAAAGTATGCTCGAGCAAATTACCCTGGTAAGCCAAACCAATAGTACGGTTTTGATTTTAGGTGAAAACGGCACAGGTAAAGAGCTGGTGGCACGAAACCTTCACCGTTTGAGTAATCGTGCTGAGCAACCTTTCATAAAAGTAAACTGCGCGGCGTTTTCAGCCAACTTAATTGAATCTGAATTATTCGGTCATGAGAAAGGGGCGTTTACCGGTGCTAATGAACGCAGAAAAGGGCGTTTTGAACTGGCTGATAAAGGCACTCTATTTTTAGATGAAGTGGCCGAGCTGCCATTAGAGGCACAAAGTAAATTACTGCGCGTGCTACAAGAGCAAGAGTTTGAGCGCGTCGGGGGCAGTCAAACCTTAAAAGTGGATATCCGAGTGTTAGCTGCAACAAATCGTAATTTGTGGCAAATGGTTGAGCAGGGCAGTTTTCGAATGGACTTGTATTATCGCTTAAATGTGTTTCCTATTCGTGTGCCTGCGCTTCGTGAGCGAAAAGAAGATATTCCACTACTCGCAGCAAATATTATTACGCAGCTGAATAAGCGCTTAGGTAAACAGTTAAAAGGGCTAAGCAAAGCAACACTCACCAAACTGGCGAATTATGATTGGCCAGGCAATATTCGTGAGCTACAAAATATCCTTGAGCGTGAAGCTATTTTGTCTAAGCAAACGGTACTGCAGCTTTCAGCACCTTTGAGTAACGAGCAATCAAATGAGCAGGTGGTTTCTCTTGATGCAGTACAAAAGCAGCATATTTGTGAGGTGCTAAAGCGCTGTAACGGGCAAATATCAGGTGAAAATGGTGCCGCAACCTTGCTGGGACTTCCAGAAAGTACCTTGAGATCAAAAATGAAAAAGCTAGCTATAAAACGGTAATTCGCGATATATCACGACCATTCGCGATATATCGTGCTTTTTAGGGGTTAAATGTAAATTTAGTCGTTTAATATCAATGGTTTATTTTTATTTTGTGTTGGCCTGATAGTTGCTCTATCAGGCTATTACCGACACAAAAGTAAGTAGCAAAATGAAATTTGATATTAAAGAGCAAGACTTAATCATCAAGCCCTACAACCAAGAAGGGCCAATTTATATTCGTGAGCAAAAGGGATACTTCCAACGCATCCGTCGTTATTTAGGCTGGGTGCTGATGCTGACATTTATCGCCATTCCGTGGATCCCCTATGATGGCCGTCAAGCCGTATTACTCGATGTAGCCAGCCAAAAATTTACCCTATTTGGTTTAACGCTGTTACCACAAGATTTTATGATCTTAGCCATGTTATTTATGACAGGAGCGTTTGCTTTGTTTTTCGTCACTAATTGGTTAGGGCGTGTTTGGTGTGGTTACACTTGCCCACAAACAATTTGGATGCTGATGTTTACTTGGGTCGAACACAAAGTTGAAGGTAATCGTAATCAGCGCATTAAACTTGATAAAGCAGATTGGTCAGTGAGTAAATGGCAAAAGAAAATCACTAAGCATGCAGCTTGGCTGGTGATCTCTTTGCTTACATCGATGTCATTTATGGCTTATTTCATCCCCGCTAAGTCTTTATACATGAGCTTATTTACCTTAGAAATGTCTGGGATTGTCAGCTTTTGGGTATTCCTGTTCGCATTTTGTACCTATGGCAATGCGGGATTCTTACGTGAAAAAATGTGTACTGTTGCATGTCCATATTCACGATTTCAATCAGTGATGTTTGATAAAGACACGTTAGTTGTTACCTACGATCAAGCGCGAGGGGAGTCTCGTGGTGCACGTAAGCGTAAAGCCGATCCTAAAGAGTTAGGCTTAGGTGACTGCGTAGACTGTAACCTATGTGTCGAAGTATGTCCGGCGGGTATAGATATTCGTAATGGCTTACAGTATGAATGCATAAACTGTGGCTTATGTATTGATGCATGTGATAGCACTATGGAAAAATTCAACTATCAAAAAGGCCTGATCAAATACGCGTCTGAAAAACAAATGGAAGGCAAAACGACCAACCCATTTAGGTTAAAACTGCTTGGCTATGGTGGTTTAACGGCGCTGTTTGTTGTGGGCATGGTTGTGTGGATGGCAATGCGTACACCAATAGAGGCTTCTGTCATTCGTGACCGTAATGCACTGTATCGTGTTAATTTTGAAGGCTTAGTTGAAAATCCATATACCTTATCAATTATCAACAAAACACAGCATAGCTTGAGCTATTCAATTGGTATCAGTGGTATTGAAGAAGCAAGCTTACAAGTACCAGACACCATTACGATTGAAGCAGGGCAGATGAAACGTGTGCCTGTCACTGTGGTTGCAGATGGCTACGAATTGAAATCAAAAGTAACGCCTATCAGTTTTCACATTCAAGCATTAGAAGATGCTGATATCGCAATAACTAAAGAAACTAAGTTTTACCGAGATTAACCTCAATCACGGCTCCAGAAACGAAAATGGCTTGTTTTTAACAAGCCATTTCTGCGAATTCGAGCTGCTTCAGGACATACGCCTTAGCGCTGTCTAAATCATCAAATAAACAATCCATTATTTGAATCGGTGATTGTGCTTGCGCAATGATGCGTTTCATCTGATTAAGCACAATCGACGAACTAAACATATAAGCAGTTGCGATACAATTAGTGCCGTGTAGAGCACGAAATAAATGCGTGAAGCCGCGTTCGGCATCAGGGGTAGTAGCAAGTAATTGGGTAGAATGACTAATATACGCCCACGGCTTTCCAGCTAAAGCAGAAATATGCTTTTTTAAATCGACTGCAAAGTCATTGACCAAACGTGCGTTAATATTACCAGAAAATTGCCCAATAATAATTGGACCATCAGTGATGATACTGACACTGCCATAGTGATTCTTAAATTCCAATTTGCTTCCCTTTTGAATTAAAAAGAGCGCGAATTTTATACAATTCTATGTATGTGTCTAGTTATTTAGTATACAAATTTTAAAAAGCATAACTTTTTCATTAAATTTGTATATGTGTAAATCTTATCTAATTATTTAGGTTTGGGGTGGATAAATCATTCACCCCAGATTTAAAATATAACTAACTATTTGTTAACAATATAGTTCAAAGCACCAGTAATTGAGGCGACTTGTGCATCAATACAAATTTCATCATTCGCGAGTGGACTATCAGGGTAAACCTCTGTTGTTGTGACATATTTTGCATCTGTTAAGCCCATACATAACCCTAGTTTTTTCGCTTCGTAATTAATTACACCAAACTGGGTTTGTGGTACACCAATCAACTGGTTGTTCTCATCACTTGGTGCGATGTGGGTTACTTTTTCAACTGATTTTATAATCGCTGTTTGAAATGCATCATGCGGGCGCTCACTATCAGCGACAAGATAAAAGCCATCAGGGATGTTCCAGTTATCGTGTGTCGTTGCATCACGTGCAGCCAAAGCAGGGCGAAACTCACTATTATCAGTATCTGTTGTCTCATGCAGGTCAATATGCACATAAGGTGCGATTGCGTTGTCGGCTAAATACTGCATAATTGCTGCTGACTCTTCAGCCGGACTATCTGCATAGAATGAACGATTTGGATCCGTGGCATTTGGATTCCAGCGGTTAATCGTTTCATAACCCCATGGGCTAATGCACGGAGCCACTAAGATATTAAATTCAGCAAAATAGTCTTTTGCGTTTTTCTTAGCAAACGCTAAAGCACCGTGCACACCACTTGTTTCATAGCCATGCACACCACCGGTAACCAAGACAGTTGGTTTATCAGCGTGCCATTGCTTGCTCTTTAAAATGTAAAGTGGGTATTTGTCGCTGTCGTAACTTAATGCGCCATATTGCTCAATGTTGAAATCACTGGATAAAGAGTCTAGCTGCGACACAACATCATCTAAATAACTACGTTTTACTGTTTGTAACTCAAACCATGCTTTTTTATCTGCGTCGTTCCACGGTTTACCAGGGGTTCCAATCGGATAACTCATAAAATACCTTGTTTTGACTTGCTGCAAAACGCCAAGCTTATCTAAGCTGTTAAGCTGCTGCAACTAGATAAGCTCAGTCGTAAAGTTACCTTGTTCGTACAGCTTTGCATGATGGTGCTTATGGGTCTCAAATAAGTATTTACGCAGTGCATCTTCACCTTGGCACACTTGCACTATTTTTCCGGCAATTCCTTTGCTGGTCGTTCGTATTGGCTTCACACTAAGAATAATGTGATCTTCAGTAGGTAAATTAAATGCCAACAGTATCTCTTTATTAAGATCGGGTGATTGACGCTTTGGCTTGAGCAACACGCCTGTACTTGATAAAGACAGTATCTGAAATTGCTCTGTGTGAATTTCAAGTTCAGGGGTACGCCAGCTGCGTTCGATACCCTTAGTATCGATAACTTCTGGTGCGCTAAGTACGGGGATCAGTTGGCCATGTTCGTCATTAGTAAATTCAAGCGGAAACCACAACTGATAAATCCCTACTTCAGCCAGTAGTGTTAGTTTGGCATTGGTAAGTAAGCCGTTTAATTTATCAGGTAAATTGAGCCTAACAGACATTTTTGTGTCGGTTGGATCGCTGTTAGTCCGTTCAGCCTCGAATAAACGGTTGAAAAAAGTAAGTTCTTGGTCGGATAAATGTGCCATATAAAGCTCCTTTTAAAGCACGCTTAATTATATGTATCATAAATTGTTCAAATTATGCACGTATAAAGAGCATTAATTGTGCCAGCTGCTTTGAGATTTATTTTGCGGCGTATTTCACTTACACTGTTAAAAAAACTAACAAGGATTTTATTTTGTCGAGCCTGACTGGTGTAAATAAAAGTTTAGTGATATTTGCTGCTTTAGTCGTTGTTTTAGCGGGTATTAAAGCCGCAAGTGTGATTGTTATTCCATTTGTATTGGCGGCTTTTATTGCCATTATTTGTAATCCCTTAATCCGTTTCTTTGCCAAATACGGTATCCCTAAAGGGATTGCTGTTGTGTTTGTGATGCTGATGATCGTCGGTGTAGGGATAAGCCTTGCCGGGTTGGTTGGGCAATCTATGACCGATTTCTCTGAAAAACTGCCTGAGTACAAAGCACAACTAAAAGAAGAGTTTGTCTGGGTGGTTAATGTTGCCGCAAGTTATAACATTCTGATTGATAAAGAGCAGATCATCTCTTTATTCGATCCGGGCAAAATGATTGATGTTGCAACCAACATGCTGACTGGCCTTGGTGGGGTGATGGCGAATCTGTTTTTGATCATCTTAACCGTGGTGTTCATGTTATTTGAAGGACCTATGCTGAGCAAGAAAGTGCATTTAGCATTAGATGATCCTGAAATGAAAATGCAGCAAATTGATCGCTTTTTAGATTCTATTAATTCTTATCTTGCCATTAAAACCATGGTTAGCTTAGGCACAGGTATACTTGCAGGCTTTATGCTGTGGGCACTTGATGTTGATTACTTTGTACTGTGGGGTGTAGTGGCGTTCATGCTTAATTATATTCCTAACATTGGGTCTATCATTGCAGCTGTGCCTGCTGTACTACTTGCTTTGATCACTCAAGGCCCATTGGTTGCAGGGTTTATTGCTGGTGGTTATTTAGTGATTAATACCGTAATGGGAAACATTGTCGAACCACGCTTTATGGGTAAAGGGCTGGGTTTATCGACGCTTGTGGTATTTTTATCATTAATTTTCTGGGGTTGGTTGATGGGTACCGTGGGTATGTTGTTATCAGTTCCATTGACCATGATAGTTAAAATTGCTTTAGAAACCAGCCAAGAAGGGAGATGGCTTGCTACCTTGCTTGGCAATGGCGAAGAGCTAAAACTTGAAGATTAAAAAAGGCGCTTAAGCGCCTTTTTATCTTTCAAAATGATTAAGTGTTATACCAATTCGCTTAATTAAATGGTCTATTTTGAGGCAATAAAACCTCGTTGATAACAAGGCAAAAATTTCGTTATTTAGTTGTTCTAAATCAGAAATTTTTAACGCAGGTAGCGACAGGTTTAATCCCTCAAAATGATTAAGTATTATTGCGGATTGGTATTATTACTTTAGAGGCCGTTGTAAAACCTGTATATGGTTTTTCAGAATTTCAATTTCACATTGCTTGTAGACAATGGCAGCTTTCGTACCATTTGGCATTTTTTGTAAGTAGCGCCAGCGACAACTATCTTCTAAATAACGCTCCTGGTTCTTGACGCTGCGATTGAATATAGGCAGCAATTGGCTGTTACCGCTATCTTCTTTAATTTTTTCAAGATCCATCGTGAGCTTATTAATCCACATCTTTTGGTCGCGATGCAAATCGGCAATAACTTGATCAAGACATTGAATGTAACGTTTAGTCTCGTCTGTATTGTTACTCGTAAGCTCACAACTTTGCTCAGCTTGAGCATGCGCTGAACCAGCGCATAGGGCTAGTAGCATACCTTTAATAAGTAACGATTTTTTATTTCTTAT
Source organism: Pseudoalteromonas sp. S4492 (assembly GCF_005886115.1). Lineage (NCBI taxonomy): Bacteria > Pseudomonadati > Pseudomonadota > Gammaproteobacteria > Alteromonadales > Pseudoalteromonadaceae > Pseudoalteromonas > Pseudoalteromonas sp. S4492. The sequence goes on along the minus strand of NZ_PNCP01000010.1, from coordinate 18,492 downwards.
CATTGTAATTAAACTCTAATATAAACTCAGCACCCGCTAGTTTCTCTGCATCTTTAATGGTTAAGGTGCCGTTATACGACTTGACTAAATCAGACACGATAGCCATGCCGACACCGTGGCCGCTTTCGTAGGTATCGAGTCTGGTACCGCGAGTCAGTAATGATTCACGCTTGTGTTCAGGGACACCTGGGCCATCATCACTAATGCTGAGCGTTAACTTTTTGTTCTGCTTAACCTTTATATCGACCTGTGAGCGGCAAGCTTTACAGGCATTATCGATTAAATTACCGAGTAGTTCCATTAAATCGGTTTTATCACCCAAGAAATAGTCTTTTTCTGTGACTTCACAGGTGAAAATAATATCTTTGTCGCGATAAACTTTGCTCATTGCGCTTAAGATTGAATCAATAACAGGCTTGATATGGGTTTGTTTTTTCCAGGTGTCAGACGCACCTGTGGCAGCACGTTTTAATTGGTGTTCGATCATCACGTTGATGCGGTCTAACTGCTCTTGTGCATCAGCATCATTGGCCAAAGGACTAGATTTAAGCACCGCTAATGGTGTTTTTAATGCATGAGCAAGGTCGCTCAATGAGGCGCGATAACGCTCTTTTTGGCGCTGCTGTGATTCAAGTAATAAATTTAAATCGGCTTTAATGGTTTGCAGCTCAACTGGGTAAAGACCTTTAATTTGTTGGTTATCACCCGATTCAATAGCTTTAATTTCTTTATCGAGTCGTTGCAGTGGTCTTGCACTCCAAACAAAACCAATCGCCATTAGCGCAGCAATGGCCACACCCATGATATACATCCAATTTACGAGTGTTTGTTTAAAGCCATCCATCAGCCTGAGTAGGGCATCATTACGCTTTAATAAAATGAAACGCGCATGCTCAGATTGGTCAATGTTTTCTAAAATAACGGTAAGCGTTAATTGCCAATACACAGTATTGTTGTATTCAACACGGCGAAAATCCGCAGAGCCTGCAGGGGCTTCAAAGTTATCAGGAATAAAATTGATATTGGTCGCCGATTCAGAATACCAAACGGGTAAGTCACCGCGATAAATCATCGCGTAGGTATCTGAATTTAGTCGGTTTAGCTCTGGCGTTAAGATAGTACTTGGCATAACAATGCCGCGTTCAGTGAAATCGACTTCAGAGATTAATGAATATAAGTGAGCTTCGAGGGTTTTTTCGGTCGCTTCGACCAAGGAGGCGTAGTAAGCCTTACCAATTGAGAAAAACAGAATTGGTAGGGCGACTAATAAAACAAAGACAAGGATAAATCCTTGCCTTACTTTAAGCGGTATCTGCGATGCTACCACTGACTTTTTAGCCTATAACCACGGCCGCGTAATGTTTCAACTGGGTTAAGGGTACCGTCAGGGTCAAGCTTCTTACGTAAACGCAACACGAATACTTCGATTACGTTTGAATCAAGATCGAAGTCTTGGTCGTAGATGTGCTCTGTTAGTTCAGATTTAGAAATTACCTTTTGTGGATTAACCATTAGGTATTCTAAAACTTTGTATTCGTATGCTGTTAAGCTAAGTTCTTTATCGTTTACCCATACTTGCTGTGAGCGAGTATGAATTTTGATAGGACCTGCTGTCATTTCTGGGTTTGCTTTACCTGCGCTGCGGCGGATAAGGGCATTACAGCGAGCGATTAGCTCTTCAACGTGGAAAGGTTTAGTTAGGTAGTCATCTGCACCTGCGTCTAAGCCTTCTACTTTATCTTGCCAACGGTCACGTGCCGTTAAAATCAAAATAGGAATGGTAATACCTTGCGCACGAGCTTTGGTAATTAATTCGATACCATCTATTTTTGGTAAGCCTAAATCTACCACCGCCATATCAAGCGGGTACTCGGTAATATGGAATAAACCAGCTTCACCATCGTGACAAAGGTCTACGCTGTAACGCTCTTTTTCTAGGGCATTACGAAGGTTATCTGCTAAGTGTAAATCATCTTCAATAACTAAAATTCGCATTCTTAATCCTTTTTCACTTCGCCAGTCTTTTTGTTCACATGGACATCAACCACGTGGCCGTTCGTTTTTAAAATTCTTACGGTAAATACTTTATCTTGCTCTGTGATTTTCAGGGTTCGGCCGTCTTCAGATTTTTGGGCAATCATCACAGCCTGCTTTTTAGTCACCTCTGGGGCTTGCTTCTTATTGGCATCAGCATGAAAGCTTGATAATGCAAATAAAAGACTAAAACTGAAGGCTAATACTATGCGCATGACGGGGAACTCCTAAACCAGACCCATTTAGTTTAATTAACCAATTAACTAAAATTCAAGTAATTACGTTAAATTCTGTAATTCGATAGCCAGATCTTAGTTAATAAGCCGTGAACAAACACTGAATTATTGATTCAGTTAAGTTCAGGGATTAACCAAATACTTTTTTAAATGGTTTTACCACTGAGTTGTCGTAAACACCCGCAGCAATATACGGATCGTTTGCTGCCCATTCACGTGCTGCTTCTAATGAGTCAAATTCTGCAACCACTAATGAACCAGTAAAACCAGCATCAGCCGGATCTTCACTATCAATCGCTGGAAGGGGGCCTGCCGTAAATAAACGATTTTGATCGTCTAATTCTTGAAGGCGTGCTAAGTGAGCAGGGCGCGCAGATTTGCGAGCTTCTAAACTATTTTCAACATCCGTTGAATAAATCATATACAGCATGGTGTGTTCTCAATGTTATTTTTAAAAAATAGTAGCATATTCTTAGCAATAGACGAGAGATTATTCGCGTAATAATCTTTACACAAACCCATATAACTTTAACTTATAAAGCTTGAAATACGCGGTGTAACACTGGTAGAGTCGCTGGGTTGAGAAAATAATAATAAGGTTTTTAAATGAGCGAAAAACGCGAGCATTTTAGCTCCCGCCTCGGTTTTATTTTAGCGGCAGCCGGTTCTGCTGTAGGTATCGGAAACTTAGTAGGTTTTCCTGTTTCAGCTACAAAAAACGGCGGTGGTGCTTTCCTTTTAGTCTATGCATTGTTTGTCATTTTTATCTGTTTGCCAGTGATGATGGCTGAAATGGCCATGGGTCGTAAAGCGCAAAAAGATCCACTTGGTTCATACAAATTATTAGCAGGCAATGATCCAAAATGGAACTTTGCTGGCTTTTTAGCCGTATTAACGCCATTTATGATTGCTGTTTTTTATATGGTGATCACAGTATGGATTTTCGGTTATCTATCGCAAACTGCATTTGGTAATTTAGATGCCTTGGCCCAGCCTGATAATTTTGGCACTTTTATCAATAGCTACACCGTGTTTGGTTATATGGCTGTGGTTGCAATCATCGTTAACTTGATTTTAGTGGGTGGTGTTAAAGAGGGCATCGAGAAAGCGGCTAAGTTTATGATGCCGGCTTTATTTGTGCTACTTACCGCGCTGGTTGTGTATGTATTAACACTTGATAACGCGATGGCGGGTGTTAAGTACTATATCGTTCCTGATTTCAGTAAAATGAATGCGAGTGTACTAAATGGTGCGCTGGCTCAAGCATTTTTCTCATTGTCGTTAGGTATGGGTATTTTAATGACCTATGCATCGTATATTTCTAAGAAAGACGACATTGTTGGCAGTGCAAAAATGGTTGCGGTAACCGATTCATTGGTTGCATTTATTGCCGGTCTTATGGTGCTTCCAGCTATTTTTAGTTTTAATCCGAATACTGATCCGAGTACTTTATCAGACTCTTCGGTATCAATGATTTTTGTATACCTACCAAAAATTTTATTAGCACTTCAAGCTGACATTGGTTACGTGGGTGCATCAATTGTTGCGTTTGTATTCTTCTTACTTGTCTTTTTTGCTGCAATTACGTCGCTTGTATCAATTGTAGAAGTACCAACAGCAACATTAAGCGATCGTAAGGGTATCAGCCGCAAAAAAGCACTGGCTATCTTAACCTTATCTACAGGTGTATTAACTGTGCTGTGTACCATGTCATTTGGTATGGTTGACTCACTTACAAAGTTTGTTAGCTATGGCGGTGCAGATAAGAGCTTATTTGATATTGTTTATGATGTGTTTTACGACACAATTTTACCGCTTAACGGTTTAATGGTGTGTTTATTCGTTATGTATCGTTGGAAAAAAGCAAACTTATCAGCAGAGCTAAGCCAAGGCTGTGACGGCTATGTTGGCAGCTTTACAGAGAAGTATGTGAACTTCTCGCTATCAACGTTTATCCCTGCCATTTTATTACTAATCTTTGTAAATACGGTGGCGACTAAGTTCTTTGCATTTAGTATTTTCGGATTTTAAAAACCAGTTCAATACTAGCCGCGCATTTTGCGCGGCTTTTTTATGCCTCTCTTTTTTATATTAAAAGGCCCCTGCATCGAGCACATCACCCAAACCAAGGGTAAACATCCAAAGTCCCCATAAACTGTGTTCAATTACACACACGAAGGTAGAGCGGCTTTGCGCATAGGTGTAAGAAAAAAGCAGCCCACCTAAAAATGCTAGAAGTACGGCGAGTACATTCGCATAGACGATGTGAGCCAACGCAAACACCGATGCACTGACAATTATACGCACCGTTTTACTTGGCATAATGCGTTTATAACGATGAAAAAAGTAGGTTCTAAAAATAAGCTCTTGCGGCATTACCGATAAAATGGGGTAGAGCAATAGCAACATTAGCCAATCGTTAAATGAGTTTCGTGGCAGTGAAAACCAGTTTTCTTGATTCATGATGCCGTAAAACATCCCAGAGAATAGCGCCCCTAAAAAGAAGAAACTAAATAAGCGACGTTTTACCGCACTAAATTGCCCAAGGCTAGTTAAACGAAAGCGTTTAAAATGGGGATCAGATAAAAGCAACATGCCGCACACGGCCATTAAAATAATAAGAGCAGGAATAAGCCAGTTAGCGAGATAGGCACGCAGAAAAAAGCCTAATAGCGGCAAAGAAACAAATATGAGGGTAAATTCAAACCAGCGGTATTGGTTAGCGTTCAATGTCGTCTCAGCGTGTTTTTTGTTTACGCTAACAAGCTAAGACGACAGATTTATGACATTAGGATTGCTTTGGATCTTTCTTTTCGTCATCTTCAGGTAAGTATTTGAAAAGGGTAATGATCGTTGCTAATACGCAAACAAAAGTAATACCCATTAAGCCAAACACTTTAAAGTTAACCCAAAAATCGAGCGAGAAGTTATAGGCAATATAGATATTTAGCGCCGAGATACCTGCGGTCACTGCAACCCAAAATAGGTTAAGTTTGTTCCATAATGCTTCTGGTACGTTGATCTCTTGTTTACTCTCAGAGGCATTTTCTAAAATCGAGCTAAGTGCTTTTTTCACTAAGTTTTTGCCAAGTACATAGCGGCTTACTAACAAAGTTACACTGAAAATGGCATACACAATGGTGGCTTTCCATTTTACGAACTGCTCGTCGTGGAACACTAAGGTGAGCGTGCCTAATACCACCGCTATGGCAAAAAACACCCAATGACGGGTTGGCACTTTACCATCTTTAAAATAACAGTAAGCAACTTGAATTAAGGTGGTTAGCATCAGCAAGGCTGTTGCCCAATAAATATCAACTAACTTGAAAACCGCAAAAAACAGGATCAGCGGGATGTATTCAATAATCGCATGCATAAATTTATAAATGCTCTAATTTAAAAAGATACTGGGTTGTATCAAGTTATCACGCAAGATACAAGGTTGACTTAGCAGCCCTGAAAGCTTAGCCTCCCAAGCCAATCTGGCCTAAACCTGCGTTTAGGTTGTTTTACCTTATCTTTTTCCGCTTAACCTCAGATGATTAAGCGGCGTATTTTGGAGCATTTTTATGAATAAAGCCGCGTTAGTATCACAAATGGCTGCCCATAGTGAATTAACAAAAAAAGACACTCAAGCTGCTTTAACGAGCATGTTAAATGCGATTGAAAAGTCTCTTTCTGAGGGTGACCAAGTGCAAATTAATGGTTTTGGTACGTTTGCCCTAAGTTATTACCCTGCACGTAAAGGGCGCAACCCGCAAACCGGTGAAGAAATTGAAATTGAAGGCGCTAATAAGCCCGTATTTAAACCAGCAAAAGCACTTAAAGACGGTTTATAAGCAGGATTTGCAAAGCGGCTGTAGTATTTACAGAGCACACATAGAACACCTGGAAATTTATTCAATATTTTCAATCTATTAAGTTTGGCATGTTGCCTGCTGTTAATTGTTTAGGTTTACCTAAATAAGGAGATAACATGTCAAATTTAAACAGCCAACTGAATGGTAAAAAGATTGCCATTCTTGCAACCAATGGTTTTGAGCAAAGCGAGCTATTGTCACCACGAAGCGCATTATTAGAAGCTGGTGCACTTGTTGAAGTTGTGTCACTTGAGCGTGGCGATATCACCGCATGGGATGAAAACCAATGGGGTGAGCGAGTCAGTGTTGACCGCGTAGTCAGCGAAGCAGACTCTGCAGAATATGACGCGTTACTGCTTCCTGGAGGCTTATTCAATCCTGATACGTTACGTCAAGATAGTGAAGCAAAAGCCTTTGTTGATGGTTTTTTCAGTGCCGGTAAAAACAAACCCATTGCCGCGATTTGCCACGGCCCATGGCTATTAGCCGAAATTAACAAACTACGGGAGCGCAAAGTAACCTCATACCCAAGTATCAAAACGGATTTGATCAATGCAGGAGCTAATTGGGTTGATCAAGAGGTATGTGTTGATAAGGGCATAGTTACAAGCCGAAGCCCAGCCGACCTGGAAGCCTTTAATCGTAAGTTTATCGAAGAAATTAAAGAGGGCGAGCATCGCCATCATTAATCATAAATTGTTAAGCACAAAAAAGGGCCTTTAAGGCCCTTTTTTAAGCAATACAATAAATTACTTTGTAGCTGCTTTCATATTGGCTACAAACTCTTTTAAACCAGTTAGCATCGCTGCTTGGTCATCAAGATTTGCCTCGATGATTTTAACAACCGCAGAGCCTGAAATTGCACCAGCGGCTCCTGACTCAAGTGCTGATTTAACATCTTCCGGTGTAGAAACACCAAAGCCAAGTAAAGCCGGTGCAGCATGGTAATCTTTTAGTTTTTTAACTAATGAGTCTGCTGGCATTTGTGCTTTGGTTTCTGTGCCTGTCACACCTGCGCGTGAAAGAAGGTATGTGTAACCACGACCATATGACGCACACTCTCGTAAAGTGTCATCATCAGCATTCGGTGTAGCAATAAAAATTGGGTCAATACCATTTTGCATTGCTGTTTTACGAAATGGCTTTGATTCGTGTAGCGGCACGTCAGCCACTAAAATTGAATCAACACCGGCTTCTTTAGCATCTTGATAAAACTTTTCGATGCCACGCTTAAATACTAGGTTTGAATACAATAATAGGCCAATTGGAATATCGGCATTGTACTCACGCACTTGTTTAATGATATCAAAGCAATCTTGGGTATTGATGTTTTCATCAAGTGCACGAATGTTAGCAGCTTGGATCACCGGGCCATCTGCAATCGGATCTGAAAATGGAATACCTAGCTCAAGGGCATCAGCGCCACCATCAATTAAGCTTTTGATGATCTCTACACTCAGTGCTTTATTAGGATCACCAATCGTAACGAAGGGTACAAAAGCACCTTGGTTTGTTTCATTTAATGTGGCGAACAGTTGTCCGTAACGGTTAGTCTGGCTCATAGTGCGCCTCCTTCTGATAAAACACTGTGTACGTGAGCCAAATCTTTATCGCCTCGGCCGCTTAGGTTAACCACTAAAATAGTGTCTTCGGTTTGTTGCTCGGCATATTTAAGGGCATATGCGAGGGCATGGCTTGATTCAAGCGCTGGAATAATCCCTTCGTTCTTAGCCAGTAGTTGGAATGCCTCAAGTGCTTCAGTATCAGTGATGCCCACATATTCTGCACGGCCTGTCTCATGAAGATAAGCATGTTGTGGACCAACAGCTGGGTAATCAAGACCTGCTGAAACAGAGTAAGACTCTTCAATTTGACCATCATCATTTTGCATAATATAGGTATAGGTACCGTGTAAAATGCCTTTCGTGCCCTTACATAGCGTAGCACCGTGTTGATGGGTATCTAAGCCTTTACCAGCTGGCTCTACACCAATTAGTTTTACACTTGGCTCATCAATAAAGTCTGTGAACATACCAATGGCGTTTGAGCCACCACCCACGCAAGCAAGCACAGCATCCGGTAAGCGACCTTCAGCTTTAATCACTTGTTGTTTTGCTTCTTCACCAATCATTTTTTGGAACTCACGCACCATGGTAGGGAATGGGTGAGGGCCTGCTGCAGTGCCTAGTAAATAGTGAGCATCTTTGTAATTAGCTGACCAGTCACGCAGTGCTTCGTTTACGGCATCTTTTAAGGTACCAGAGCCTGCTGTGACAGGAATAACCTCTGCGCCCATTAGTTTCATACGAAATACATTTGGTTGCTGACGTTCAACGTCTTTTGCGCCCATGTAAATACGGCATTTTAAGCCAAGTAGGGCACAGGCTAGGGCCGTTGCAACACCGTGTTGGCCGGCACCTGTTTCTGCAATCACTTCTTTTTTACCCATGCGTTTGGTCAGAAGTGCTTGACCAAGTACTTGGTTGGTTTTGTGCGCACCGCCGTGGAGTAAATCTTCACGCTTTAAATAAAGTTTTACCTTAGGATTTTTAACTAAGTTACGTGTCAGAGTTAATGGTGTAGGGCGACCTGCGTATTCATTTAACAGTTTTTCAAACTCAGCCTGAAAAGCTGGATCTTTTTGTGATTTATTAAACTCTGCTTCTAGTTGCTTGAGTGCTGGCACAAGCAACTGTGGTACAAACATACCACCGAATTCACCGAAATAAGCTGGATTTTGCATTCTAACCTCAATAATTTCTGATATGCGAAAACGCATTTTGTAATTTTGTTTGGCACTTTTTACCCGCTGACGCTTCAACGCCAGAATTTAGGTCAAGGCCATTAGCACCGCGATAAAGAGCTGCGTGAATATTTTCTGGGTTTAAACCCCCGGCTAACATAAACGGCACGGTTGCCGTCTCTAGCACTGACCAATCAAATGCTTCGCCTGTACCGCCTTTTTGGCTTTTGCTGTAAGTGTCGTATAAATGGCGATCAACCCCTTCAAGCGGTTTGGGTAATTCGCCTTTAACGGCTTGGGCTTTCCAAATTTCACAGCCAAGCGGTAATTGCTTTCTGAGACTTTGAATATACTCGCTATTCTCGTCACCATGTAATTGCACTGCAGCTAATTTTAAGCTTTGTGCATAATCGACCACTTGTTCTAGAGGTGCATTGACAAACACACCCACATACGCGAGCGGGGCACTTTGCGTAACTTGCTTGGCACAGTCGATATCGACATAGCGCGGTGACTTGGGATAAAAAATTAAGCCACCATACACAGCACCACTGGCGTAGGCTGCCATCGCATCTTGTGAACGGGTTAAACCACACACTTTGTTCTCACCTAAAATGACTTTACGGCATGCGGCTTCTAAGTCGCGCTCAGCCATCAGTGAGCTGCCAATTAAAAAGCCATCGCACAATGGTGCAAGACGTTTTACATCTTTATGGGTATAAATGCCCGATTCTGAAATCACTACTTTGTCATTTGGGATAAGCTGACGTAAACGCTCAGTTGTTGCAAGATCAGTACTTAAATCACGAAGGTCGCGGTTATTAATACCAATTAGGCTGGCATTAAGTGCAAGTGCACGACTTACTTCTTGCTCATTACTGACTTCAGTAAGTACCGACATATTTAAAGAATCAGCCACCTTGTGAAGCGCTAAATATTGCTCGTCATCAAGGACAGAGAGCATTAATAAAATGGCATCACCACCAGATAAGCGTGCTAAATAAACTTGGTACTCATCAATAAAGAAATCTTTACAAATAAGCGGCTGTTCCACTTGGCTGCGCACGTATTCAAGGTATTGATAACTGCCTTGGAAATATTTTTCATCCGTTAGTACGCTCATACAGGTTGCGTACTTTTTATAAACCGATGTAATTTCGTCTAAATTGAATGGTTCGCGAATAAGCCCTTTTGACGGTGAGGCTTTTTTACATTCTAAAATAAACTGCGTGCCGGTTGCTGCTAATGCGCCTTCAAAGTCTCGCTTGGTTGGCACAACATAGCTAATGAACGATTCAAGCGGGCGCTGTGCTTTTCTTTGTTCTAATTCAATGCGTTTGTCGGCAACAATTTTGTCTAACACGTTAGCCATGACTTACCTCAATAATTGCGTTCAATGTGTCCATCGCTTTGCCTGATGCTAATAATTCGCTTACTTGATCTGCGGCTGCTTTTAAATCGCCTGCTTTATCGGTTAAATAAAGAAGGGCGGCAACGTTGGCTATAATGGCAGCGTTATGCGCCATTTCACCTTGACCTTGTAAAATCGCTAAGCTCGCTTTTGCGTTATATTCTGGGCCTTGGCCTGCTAGTTGTTCAAGTGAATAGTTTGCAAGACCAAAATTGCTCGCTGTTAGCGTGTATTCGCTCAGTTCACCGTTATTAAGCTCAACCACTTTGGTTGTCCCATGTAAGGCAATTTCGTCAGTGCCTGCACCGTGAACCACCATAGCGCGTTTTGTGCCAAGGGTTTTTAGGGTTTCGGCCATTGGTAAACACAGTGAAGGGTCATAAACACCAAGCAATTGCACCTCAGGGGCAGCAGGGTTGGCCAGTGGCCCTAAGATATTAAAAATTGTGCGGCTTTTAAGAGCCGTACGCACGCCCATCGCATGGCGTACACCACTGTGATAATGCGGTGCAAATAAAAATGTAAACCCAGTATTGTCTAAACAATGCGCTGCTTGCTCAGGGCTCATATCGATATTGATACCCAAGGCTTTAAGTAAATCCGCTGAGCCCGAATTACTCGACACACTGCGATTACCATGTTTGACCATATTGATGCCCGCAGCGGCGGCAACAATAGCAGCTGTGGTACTAATATTAATTGTGTTTGAGCCATCGCCACCGGTACCACAGCTATCAGCAAGTAAGGTTTTGCTGGTTTTAAATGGCACTGCATTGGCGCGCATTGATGCCGCCGCACCGGCGATTTCATCACTTGTTTCGCCTTTCAGTTTTAGGGCGATAAGTGCAGCAGTTAATTCAATATCATTAAGCTTGCCATTCATGATGGCGTCAAACAGTGCAGTTGCTTGCGAAAATGATAAATCTTGCTTTGCTAATAATTGGTTTAACTGGGTTTGAGTTGTTGCTTCCATGTTATTCCTCTACTGCACGCGTGCGGTTAAAAATTCAATGCTTTGTTGTAATAGCAATGCGCCATTTGGCGTTAAAATTGACTCAGGATGAAACTGATAACCAAGGGCATTATCTTGTTGATGGTAAATTGCCATCGGAATATTTTCATAACAAGCAATTACTTCAACATCATCAGGGACTTTAGTTGCCATTAATGAATGATAACGAGCAACCGGCATTTTATCGCCCATACCCGCGAATACTGGGTGCTCAGTCAACGTAATAATTGATGACTTGCCGTGCACAGTTTCGCCTGCATGACCAATAACCCCACCGTAGCTTTGTGTTAGTGCTTGCTGCCCTAAACAGATACCCAGCATCGGGAAACGGCCTTTACACAGTTCAATGAGCTCCATTAAACAACCTGCATCAGATGGTGCGCCAGGACCCGGTGAAAGCACTAACAATACAGGCACTGTCTCTTGGCACATTTTGTCGAAGATGCTTTGTGCACTGATGTTATTACGGTATACCACTAACTGGCACCCAAACATAGAAAGTTCATCGACTAAGTTATAACTAAATGAATCAAAGTTATCTAAAAAGTAGATTTTATAGGCTGATGTTGTCGTCATTATTGTGCCTCGTAAGTCGATTGAATCGCAGTGATCACAGCTTGTGCTTTAGCGCGGGTTTCATTGGCTTCTGATTGTGGATCTGAATCAAACACCACACCTGCACCTGCTTGCACATAGGCTGTGCCGTTTTTAACAAAGGCAGAGCGAATAACAATACAGCTATCCATGGCACCATCACCTGTTAAATAACCCACAGCACCACCATAGCTGCCGCGGCGTTTTTGTTCGGTTTGACGAACTAACTCAGCAGCGCGCACTTTAGGTGCACCCACTAAGGTGCCCATGTTCATACAAGCTTGGTAAGCATGTAGCGCATCGAGTTCAGGCTTTAAAGTACCCACAACGCGTGAAACTAAATGCATCACTTGTGAGTAGCGGTCTACTTTTAATAATTCTTTCGCGTGACGTGTGCCTGGTACGCTAATACGGGCAACATCATTTCGCGCTAAATCAACTAGCATCAGGTGCTCTGCACGCTCTTTTTGGTCGTTGCGAAGTTCAAGCTCAATGCGGCTGTCTAGGTCTGGATTAATTTGCCCGTTAGCAAACTTGCCACGAGGGCGAGTGCCGGCAATAGGGTATACCTCAACTTGTTTACTCTCAGCGCAATATTTGAGGGCTGACTCGGGTGATGCGCCAAATAACACAAACTCTTCATCGCGCATATAAAACATATATGGGCTTGGGTTTTGTTGTTTTAATTGGCTGTAAGCATGAAGTGAGTCAGGGCAGGCGAGAGAAAAAGTTCGTGATGGTACAACTTGGAAAATATCGCCATCAACGATGTTCTTTTTTAACTTGATGACATGTTCGCAGTATTGCTCGTCGCTAACATCAACAGAAATTGGGTTTGAGCCTGCTTGCTTTTGCCCTTGATAGCTTTGTGCATTGTCACATACGGCATTTAAACGCTCTAACTGTTGACCAACCTCAAAACAATTAGCATGAACTTCAGGACCGTTAAATACATTGCCAATTAGCTCGGTTGTTTTTGCTTGATGGTCGATGACAACTAACGTTTCGGCGAGGTAGAAAACATAATCAGGGCAGCTGTTTTCACCGTCAGGTACATCAGAAAGGGATTCGAAATTAGCAACCATGTCGTAGGCAAACACACCGCCTAAGAACACAGAGAATGGGTTGTCTGTGGTGCTTTTAATACTGTTAATGCAGCTACGTAGCGCACTAAATGCATTATCTGCTACTAATTTACTGGCTTCATCAATATCGCTTGCGACCTCGTTGTAGGTTAACGTTAATGTATCTTCTACAAGCTCTGCAGAGCAGTTTTGCACATGAGTTTGTAAATAAGGCAGTAATTGCTTGCCATTATTTGACTGTGCAGTGAGTGTGACCTGTTTGCCTTGGCAAACAATACGTAGCGCTGAGTCAACCAAAATTAGACTTTTTACACTGTCTTTAGAATCAATTTCAGCAGACTCTAACAGCAGTGAATTAGGCTTATCGAGTAAACTGTATAACGCAAGTGGGCTACTGATGTAGTCGCGCACTTGAGTGATACTGGTTACTTCACCCGGTGTCGTTGTTATATGACTAAAAATCAAACCTCATTCTCCCTCATTCCCAAAAACTCTTTAAAAAACAAAACCCCGCGAAGCGATGCTTGGCGGGGTTCGTATAAAGATGCCTATAAATTAGATAGACCCTTACCGTCCCGCTAAGCCAGGCGCCACCACCAATGATGTGTAAGAGTTGCTATGTAATTCATTATAAAACCTTAAAATTTAGATATAAAAAAACCCGCTACTTGAGCGGGTTTTGAAATCGTTAGACACGACAATTCGTCACCCGCTAGTTACGAGTGCCACCACCAAATTGTGATTTGAATTGTTTTGTTCATTGTTATTGCTTATTTAACGTGTCTGAAAGTGCATACAGTAAAGCGTACCTATGCCGATACTGTCAAGCATTAATTTACATATTAGTACGAGTTCGGCATTTACCCATCGCAATTGCCCATTTATGGGGGTAAAACACACAGTTATATAAGATAATCACGCCCTCGCAGTAAATTTTTGTTATACTCACATCATTGATTCAAGAACTTACGTAAAGCAGTCTTTCCCTTTGATAAAATACGATTTACATAGCCACACCACATACTCAGATGGTCAGCTATCAGTCGAGCAATTGTTACACCGCGCGGTTGAGAAAAACATAGATGTGTTTGCAATTACCGATCACGATACGTTAAGTGCGATAAAACCAGCTCGCCAAGTCATTGCAGATGATAATTTACCGCTTAAATTAATTGCTGGCGTTGAAGTGTCAACAAAATGGGAAAGCTTTGAAATTCATATTGTTGGCTTAAATGTTGATGATGAAAATGACGCACTGTTGTCATTATTACAAGCGCAACAAGGCAAGCGTGAAGAGCGCGCTTTAGAGATAGGTCGTCGCCTCGCTAAAAATGGTTTTGAAGGCATTTACGACCAAGCAAAAACATTTGCCGAAAACGCCCAGATCACACGCGCGCATTTTGCCCGTGCACTGATTGAACGTGGTGTAGCTAAAAACTTCCCGGGGGTATTTAAAAAATACTTAGGGCGAGGAAAAACAGGCTATGTACCAAGTAGTTGGTGTGATATGAAAACGGCAATTGCTGCCATTCACCAAGCGGGTGGGGTTGCCGTTCTCGCACATCCTGGGCGTTATCAAATGTCGAATAAGTGGCTACGTAAGTTAATTATTGAGTTTAAAGACGCGGGTGGTGATGCGATGGAAGTTGCACAGCCACAGCAAGCGCCGAGTGAGCGCCAGTTTTTAGGTGAACTTTGCCGTGAATATGGTTTACTTGCGTCGCAAGGGTCAGATTTTCATTTTCCGACCAGTTGGTTGGAGTTAGGTAAAAATTTATACTTACCAAAAGATTGCCAAGGGGTTTGGCAAGCATGGGAAGGGCAATAGGAGCGTGTAATGAGTCAGTTTTTTCATATTCATCCAGATAATCCGCAACCACGCTTAATCAGCCAAGCGGTTGATATTATCAAGCAAGGCGGTGTTATTGTATACCCAACCGATTCGGGTTACGCACTTGGTTGCAGCATTGGTAATAAGCAAGCAAAAGAGCGCATCGAACGTATTCGTGGCATTGAAAAACACCATAACTTTACTTTGGTCTGCCGTGACTTATCGGAACTATCTACCTATGCTCGCGTTGATAATCAGTTATTCAGATTGATTAAAAATAACACCCCAGGGCCTTATACATTCATCTTTAAAGGCACTAAAGAAGTACCAAAGCGTTTATTAAACGAAAAGAAAAAAACCATTGGTATTCGTGTTATCGAACACCCAATCACCTGCGCTTTATTAGCTGAATTGGGTGAGCCGTTAATGTCGTGTTCTTTAATTTTACCGGGTGAGCAATATACCGAGGCTGATCCTGATGAAATTCGCGATCGCATTGAAAAGCAAGTTGATTTAATTATTCATGGTGGTTATCTTCCTGAACAGGCAACCACAGTAATTGATTTGTCAGATGATAGCATCGAAATCTTACGTGTCGGTTGTGGTGATACCAAACCATTTGAGTAGAGACTTCATTGACTAGCCCAGAGCTTGACGCGCCAGATAATTTGCAAGAGCCAGTACAGCAAAAGCTGCCACTGGCTTTTTTGCATGGTAAAGCAGTGGTTGATAAACCTGAAGATTTATATATTCCCCCCGATGCGCTAGAGATCATTTTAGAAACCTTTGAAGGTCCTCTTGATTTACTTCTGTATTTAATCAAAAAACATAAACTCGATGTGCTAGAGCTCTCTATTTTTAGTATTACTGAGCAATATGTAAGTTATGTTGAAATGATGAGCGAGTTTCAGCTTGAACTGGCTGGTGAATACCTTGTGATGGCGGCGTTATTAGCACAAATTAAATCACGATTATTATTACCAAAACATGAAGAGCTTGAAGAGGAAGAAGACCCACGAGCTGAGCTTGTAAGACGTTTACAAGAATACGAACAATTTAAAAAAGCCGCAGAAAATCTTGATGAGATCCCTCGCGAAGGCCGCGATATATTTGTAGCCGAAGCACTGGTGCCAGAATTCAGTGAGCGTGAGGTACTGTTACCTGACGTTGACATGAAAGACTTGTTAGTTGCGCTAAGCGACGTTATGGCCCGAGCCAAAACATTTGAACACCATCATATTACCGCAGAAGCCTTATCGACCCGTGAGCGCATGAGCTTAATCTTAGATAAACTCTCAGAGGCTCAATCACAGCTGCCTTTTAGTACTCTTTTTACCATAGAAGAGGGCAGAAGTGGTGTTGTTGTTAGCTTTATTGCCATGTTAGAGCTGGTGAAAGAAAACCTGATCAGCTGCTTTCAGGTAGATGCCAACAGCCAGATTTATGTTGGTTTAGTGGAAGAAAGCGAATAGCTGGAAGTTAATAGTTAGAAGCTTTAAGCGGTAAGTTTTAAGTTTCAAAGTTGTGACTTCTTTCATGCCAAGTGGCTATGATCAGTGAAGAAGTAGCTCGTCACGAAAATTTGCTTCATATGCGAATAAAACACTTAACTTACAGAGTGTTAAACAATTGCGCCAAGTCTCAGTAACTGATAAGTTGGTTTTCCCATTTTGGGGTAAGCCAACTATTAAGGAAAATATAATGAAAAAGTTAGGAATGGTACTGTTATCTCTCGCTGCATTTGGTGCCTCAGCTGCAGAAAGTTTGCAATTAGACCTTAACCTTTATTTGAATAATCAACTTGTAAAAACGCACGTTGTTAAAACTGAAGAAGACAAAACTGAAACAGTCACTGCAGATGATATTCTTAAATTTGATGTAACCCCTACGTTGAACGAGCAAACTGTGACACTAACATCAGCACTCTATAAATTTGAAAATGGCTCTTACAATAAATTTCAAGAACCTAAGTTAATGGTAAACCTTAACGAACCTGCAACGATTGAGGTTGGAACGGAGGGTGTTGAAGTGTATAGGATTGAAATAACAGCAAGTAAAATATAATTGCTAACTATCTACTCAGGTGTTTATTGAAAATACTAAACACCGAGTAGTGCAAGAAATCATTAAAATGACTGGGATAGAGGTTTTACAAAGATTCTAGTTTAAGAGATTACTATGAAAGCTTTATCACTAATAATTTTATCTATAATGATTCTGTTGGCTGCAACTTACTTATATATTAATCGTGATCAACAGATTAGGGTTGATCTCATTCCTCCAGAGTTTGAGTTTTGCGAAACAATAATAACTGAGGGCGATCTTGCGTATGACGAGCTGAAAAAGGTATTAGTCAAACACAAGGATGGTTGGAAAACATCTTATGCTAGTTTTGTCCCAGGGCAAACGTATGATTCACCAGCATTTAAAGTAAATGTTATAGGTAATGGGGGAGTGGTCGTATCCTACAAAACAGATGATGATTATCCTCAGTTTACTAAATTTATAAAATATGATTGGTCAACTAGCTGTGAGAAGTATCACAAGTAAACAGCTATAAAAACGATAGACTTATAACTATCTCAATTTTTTAAGGAAAGCAGATGCAGAGTAAACACTTTACAATCAAAACCATGACCAAAAAGGAAGTCGAACTCATGATTGATTGGGCTGCAGCAGAAGGTTGGAATCCAGGCCTTAATGATGCAGAGTGTTATTTTGCAGCTGATCCTGAAGGATTTCTAGTTGGTTTTCTAGACGATGAGCCTATCGCTACAATTTCTGCCATTAATTACCACGATGTATTTGGCTTTATTGGCTTCTACATTGTTAAACCCGGTTACCGTGGCAAAGGTTACGGAATACAAATCTGGAATGCCGCGTTAAAACGCCTTGAAGGGTTGAATATCGGCCTTGATGGTGTGGTGGAACAGCAAGAAAACTATAAAAAGTCTGGTTTTAATCTGGCTTATCGCAATATCCGTTTTGCAGGAGTAGGCGGTGGTAGGTCACCGCAAAATGCAGATATTGTAGATCTTAATGCTGTGCCATTCGAAATTATTGACGCATACGAACAGGCTTTTTTCCCGGTAAATAGGGCAAACTTTACTAAAGCGTGGTTAAGCCAACCCCAGTGCGATGCGTTTGGCGTAATGCAAAATGGGGAATTGGCAGGATACGGCGTTATTCGCAAATGTCAGAATGGCTTTAAAATTGGCCCTCTATTTGCCGACTCACCAGAAATGGCTGAATCTCTATTTCTAGCTTTAAAATCTAAAGTGGGTGCCTCTGACGCTATTTTCCTTGATACGCCAGAAATCAATCAAGCTGCTGTTGCTTTAGCACAGAAGTACAACATGCAGGTGTCATTTGAAACCGCCAGAATGTATACCAACGACTCTCCGAGTTTGCCATTAAACCGTATTTTCGGTGTTACTTCTTTTGAAATCGGCTGATTTTATTGGGGTGAGCGATTAATCGGTTGTGAGAAAACTAAAAATTTATCACGTTAAGAATTAGACGCTTTTATTAACGAGGATTCATACTACTGCTAGCACCTAGCACCTAGCACCTAGCACCTAGCACCTAGCACCTAGCACCTAGCACCTAGCACCTTCTTTTTCCTTTCCCCTTACAACTTTCCTCTTTCCCTGGGTGTGCATATACGCACAGAAGCTGTTCGTTTT
>NZ_PNCP01000001.1:0-38104 GCF_005886115.1 Pseudoalteromonas sp. S4492 | reverse complement strand
TACTTTTATGGAGTCAGATCATGGAATCTCGTGGAAACCATCGCGCGAAATAAATTTCACGCCTACGGTACTCCTTTACTCTTTCCCCTTGTAGCTCGCTAACTTGTTTTAAATCTGCTAGCTTAGCAAGTTCTTATTCTTAAAAGGATTTAACCAGTCGTATGAAGTCAGAAAAGTTTTTTAAATGGGTGTGGAATGTTAACGGCCTAATTTTACTTATGGGCTTAATCATTGGAACAGCAGCAATAGGGTATAACTTTGTTGCTTACTTATTTAAGTCCGATAACCATGTTCAGCAACAAACACTAAACTTAGCTGAAGATGAAAAGCAGCAAGAAAAGTGGAAACTGGGTTACCCCCGTAAGGTCGAGGGGAGTGATTTTTACTTTATCCCGTTGGAATCAGAAAAACTGGATATCGAGGTGAAAGCTGACGTAACAGTTTACAATAATTTTAGCGGTGGTTATAAATACAGACCTACGCGCTCAAAGAACATCTTGTTTCTTAATGACAAAACCAATCACGCCAAGTGGCTATTTAAAACAACGGATCAGTTGATCATAGAGTTTGGTGCTTTAAGCCGTTACAAAGAGTTTGATACTCGTCCTTACAAGGAGCAAAAAGTCGATGCTCCTAAGGCAGTTTCGTATGAAGTTATCAAAAACGATACCAACAACGACAAACTGCTAGATGGCAAAGATAAGCGCACCTTCGCGCTAAGCAAGATTGATGGCTCAAACTACAGCGAAGTTATTTCAGGTTACAACCGAATTGTAGAGTCTAACCTCAACGCTGAAGGCAATTTATTCGTTGTATTTATCAACAACGATGAAGTTTATTCTATGCTGATAGACCTAGATACATTTGAAGTGATTAGTAAAAGTATGCTACCGAAGGTAGGGGAGTGAAATTAATATTAGATATCAGATGTCAGAAGAATGATCTGACATCTGATATCTAACTACGCGGGGTAAACCCGCTGCTACTTAAAAGCTTGTAACTTTACTCTTGTAACTCGCTAACTTGTTTTAAATCTGAAAGCTGATGGCTCGATGAACCATCGCGCGAAATAAATTTCACGCCTACGGTATTCCTTTACTTTTTCCCTTGTAACTCGCTAACTTTTTTAAATCTGACAGCTCTGAGTGTGTTGGGTTTCGCTACGCTCTACCCAACCTACGAGCTCGCTAACTCGTACAATTTTTCGCCTCATGGGTTAGCTGTTTGAGTGCGATGATTTGGCCTTGTTTGTTTTGGTCTAGGGCGAGTAGGTCACCTTGGTGAATATGAGTATCTAGGGTGCCGTGTTTTTGTAGCTCTTCAAGGAGTGATTGCTTTATTTGTACTATGACATTTTGCTCGCAGTCGGCGATATACCAGTCGTTATCAACACTGACGAGACGGCCGGTGAAGCTGGTACGGGCTTGGTGATTGGCTAATGCTTGTTGGTAGTTCGCATCTAGGTTTTGTTTTTGTTGTTTAAGATTACTCACATAGCTGCCTTTAGCGTCGAGTTCGTGTACTTCAAGCCATTGATAATCAGATAAATCTACTGCATAAACATCGGTTAACTCGCGGTTGTTGTATTGCAGCATGACAAAACCAAGAATCGCTAAAGCAGCAAAAACACCGGTCATTTGTAAGCCTAAAAAGCGCTGTGGCCTTGGCGTTGCTGACTGTGGTTTTTGCATGTCTGAAAGCTTGTCGCTGCTTAAGCTGTGCTCTGCCTTACGTTTTTGAAAATGTGCTTTTAAATCAGCATCGAATTGCTCGTCGTTACGCTTCATGATGGCCTCCTAGTTGTTGTTTCAGGTTTTGACGGGCATATCGCAGCCGAGTTTTAATGGTCTCTGGGTTACTTTGTGTGATTGCAACAATGTCTTCGAGACTAAAGCCTTCTTGTTGTAAGGTCAGCGCTTCACGTTGTACAAAGCTAAGCGCCATAAGTGCTTTATCAAAGGCTTCATAGTCGTAGTGATAACTTGCATCCTGAGATTCAGAAAATAGTTGGTTGTCTTCTAATTCAACGAACTTTTGCTGCTTACGAAATTCATCAATTAATAAATTACGAGCTAATCGAAAAAGCCACGCTTTTGGGTTGTTTTGATCATTGTAAAAGTCGCGTTTATCAATGACTTTTAACCAGGTTTGCTGGCATATATCAAGGGCAAGATCTTTATCACTTTGGGTAACTAGATAGTGATAAAGATCGTTCCCGTATTGAGCAACGAGTTGGTTAAGGTAACGGTTGTCGCCCGTTTTGGCATACTGCGCCAAACAATCTGTGTTTGGCTTGTCAAATAACCATGTCTTGATGCTCATTAGCATAGGCAGTTATCCATCTATTTTAAAATCAAGTTGAACGCTTTGGTTTGTTTGTAATTGTGCCACACCTTCAACAACTTTAGGGCGATATTTCCAACGTTTAATCGCGCGAATTGCTTCACGGTCAAATACCCGTTTAGGCTCAGCATCAATAATAACAGGGTCAATCACTTCGCCTGTCGGTGAAATACTAAAGCTAATTTGCACCCAGCCTTCAATGCCATCGCGAGCTGCTACCGGAGGGTATTTAGGGTTTATACGTACAATAGGTGTCGCATCTCCCGTTGGTTGATTAATGCTTTTGCTAAGCGTGTCGCCAATGTTATCGAATGTCATCGTTGGTGTTAAATCCGCAACTATAACAGTGTCGGTCGTATCAATGGTTGGGCGCGGTGGTACTTTTGGTGGCATTTTAGCAACTGGCGGTGGCGGCAGTGTTTGCTTTACTTGCACTTTTGAGTCTTCTGGTACTTCATAAATTTCAACCGTGATATCAGGGCCTGTTTTTACATCGGCTCTTTGCTCAGCAGAAATTAAGTACTGCATAAATGCAAATGCTGCAAAGGTCATGACACCGCCGCCAATAATTGCTGCGGTTGTCTTTAAAGCAGCATTGCTGTTATTCAAGCTTGCTGAGTTTAGTGGTAAAGTATGCATAGCCGTTCCTCTTAGGATAATTGCTTTCATAGCTAAAACGGCTGGCAAATAAAAAAGGGGTGAAATTTTTTTCACTTTTTATTTTTCACAAGTTTTTTAGGTTGTTATGAAACTTATTCAAATAGATAAAGCCCGTTACCGCAAACATTTAAATCAAGTGATTATTGCTTGTGTAATTGGTCTAGCCGTTGGTAGTTTAGCCATTTCACAAACGTTAATAGCGTTATTTCCTGACCCAAGCGGTAGCCATTTTCATTGGAACCTACTAGGTGTTGTTGTATGTAGTTTGCTGGTGGGCTTTGTGCTTAATAAATACCGCAATCATGATTACATGACTGAAATTGTCTATGTGTGGGAGCTTAAAAAAGCACTTAATAAAATCACCCGTAAAATGCCAAAGTTAAAAGCAGCAGGGCGTGAGGGCAATGCAGATGCTTTATTAGCAATTCATTACAGCTATGCGGGATCACGTTTGTTATGGCAACTTGATGACAACACTATTACCATGGATGAGTTGGCAATTAAGCAGGCAGAGCTTGATAGTGTTGCAGATAAATACAATCTCTCGCTTGATGCAGAACGTTATGATGAGTCAATCTTAAAGCAATTTTAAGGACGAATAATGAAAAAGGTTTTGATTGTATGCTTAGGCAATATCTGCCGCTCACCTACCGCTGAGGCGGTACTTCGTAGCCGTGCCAAGGCATTGGGTGTCAATGTTAAAGTTGATTCTGCTGGCACCATTGGCTATCACCAAGGTAATCCACCAGATTCACGTTCAAAAGCAGCAGCCGAAAAGCGCGGTTATAGCTTTAAAGGAATTTATTCACGACCTGTGACTCAAGCTGATTTTTATGAGTTTGACTTAATTCTCGCAGCCGACAAGCAAAATCTTGCTGATTTACAAGCCCAGTGCCCAGAGCACTTACAATATAAGTTGTCGCTGTTTTTAAGTCATGGTGATGCAGGGGAGAGCGAGATCCCCGATCCCTATTATGGTGGCGATCAAGGTTTCGAAAAGGTACTCGATTTAATTGAGGACGCAGCCGATAACCTGCTTAAAAAGCTATAAAAAGGGTCGCATTGCGACCCTGTTATTTATCTTTTTATTTTAAAGTCTAATTGCACCCGAGAAGTTGCAGCAATGGCTTGACCATTTTCAAACTTAGGCGCATAACGCCATTTTTTCATTGCTTTTACTGCTTCTCTTTCAAATGCAGTACCACCTTCAGAGTCAACCACAGTTATGTTGTCTACAAAGCCTGACGGGGTTACTTCAAATTCCATCACGACAATGCCGTCTTCCATACGTTGTGCTTTTGACATTGGATATTTTGGCGGCACACGGTACAACGGCTCTTGTTCTTGGCTTTCTTTCCAAGGCACCATTTTCGCAATTGCTAAACAATGTTTGGTTGCTTCGTCGCTTTTACCTGTTTTTTCGTATAAGTGAACCAACTTCGAATGGGCGTTTAATTCGGTTTGATGATCAAAGTCTAGCTCTTGATCAAATACGCTAACTACGTGATTCAACCGCTCAATAGCGGTGCTGTATTTACGTTGGTTTTCTGCGAATGCGGCAACTAAAAAGTCAGCGCTAATACGATCGACAGCGTTATTCGGTAAGTTTTCTTGGTAGTACTTATCGGCTTCTTCAAGATATTTCTTTGCTGTGTAATAGCGCTCGCCAGTTCCTTTGTAAGCAAGGATACGAGCAGCGGTCATTTTTGCATCAGCAACAAGCTTGTCTGAGTTTTGTTTTTCAGCAATAGCAATGACATCATCAAGATACGTATCAGCGCGCTTAGCAGAGGCAGTTGATTCTGCCATGCCGATTAATGAATCATACACTTGCACACTTAGCTTGCCGTGGTTTTTTTCGAGTATTTCGTAGGCTGTGCGATATAACTCAAAGCTTTGTTCTTGTTCACTTTTAGCAAGGCTGTTTGCATAGTTAATAGCCAGGTTGGCAGTGTTGTCAGCGTTTTCACCATAAATCTCTTTGCCAAGCTCAAACGCTTTTTTGGCAAATTCACTGCTGTCTTGCTTATTTTCTACAGCGGCGACATAAGCGCGGTAGGTGTCGTTAAATTCTTGGGTGGTCGTTTCATTGGCAATGCTTTGCTGACTTAATAGTAGTGTAATGCATAAGGCAAGTGAGCTCTTTTTCATAATATTCCTTATTATTTTGCCCAGAGAAGAGGAGATTAATACTTGTTGATGATAATTATTATCATCATTAGGTGCAAGGTATCAAATTGCATGCGATGAGTCACTGTTAAACTTTAAGGTACGTAGTGTGATTCATTGTACTTTTGATTGGCAGAACTGGGTTGGCTTTGTAGCAGGGCGCTGCAAATTAGCACGAAGGCTTTTTTCATAATATTCCCTATTATTATTGTTGTTTTTATTAACGGTTTGAAAAAGGTTTACTGCTTTATTTAGATTAAACTAATCTATTTTATCGAATCGATTAAATGCTCATTTGTAGCAATTTGTTGCAATTCAATAAGCTAGGTACAAAGTGAGGGCGTTTATCGTGTTTGCTGAGCGCAGTTTATGCGTGGCGCAAAGCTCGTATCTTGGGGTGGTTTGAGTGTATAATACTTGAATTGCTGGTAACTGCCTCAATATTAGTTATCACTCGTCGTATGTTGCATCCTTACAACCTTCAAGCTGTTGTAATCACATTTGCAGTATCGCATTTATTTTTAAATTTGGATTTGTCGTGGCGCAAGTAAGAGCAAGAGTCCAGCTAAATGTTGGCAAAAACAGTGATATCCCTGCAGAAATCGTATCTTTCAGTGGCTTAAATGATGGCCAAGAGCATGTTGCTTTAGTGTTTAATCAAGCTGACACTGAGCAAGACGTACCTTTAATTCGAATGCATTCAGAGTGTTTAACGGGTGATGTATTTCACTCATCACGTTGTGATTGTGGTGAACAGTTAAATGAGTGTATCGAGATGATGCACCAACAAGGCGGTATTTTACTGTATTTACGCCAAGAGGGCCGTGGCATTGGTTTATACAATAAAATTGATGCTTACGTATTGCAGTCGCAAGGCATGAATACCTACGAAGCAAATAACCACTTGGGCTTTGCTGATGATTTACGTGACTTTTCAGACGCGGTATTAATGTTAGAAGCACTCAATCAAAAGCATGTTAAGTTAATGACTAACAACCCAAATAAGCTTAAAGCACTGCGTGATGCGGGTATTGAAGTTGATTCAGTGGTTGGCACTCATGCACACATTAAAGCGGGTGTGGTAGGTAACCGAGCTTACCTCGAAACAAAAATCAAACATGGCTCGCACATGCTTGATATTAAAAAAATTAAAAAGCCTGAATAAATTTCACAACAGGTGACTATAAACCAGCGACGCACCCAGTTATACTCGGTGCGTTTTGTCGTTATTGAATGAGAAACTATGTCGATCGAAGTTCGTGTTTTTAAAGCCAATGCAGGCGTAAAGTGGTTCAAAGCTGGCTGGGAAATCTTTAAGCTGCAACCCTTCACTTTTATTTTAATGCATCTGTTAATTGGTATTATTGGCTTTTTGTCTTTATTGCTACCTGTATTACAAGTGGTGGGTGCATTTGTTGCTCCTTTTTTGATGGCTGGTTTTTATCAAGCCGTATTAACAAAACAGCAAGGCGGAACTATCAGCCAAGCTGATATTTTTAAGCCATTTAGTAACAAAGGAAATCGTATTGGTTTAGTACGTGTGGCTGTGTACCAGATGGCGGCAGGTATTTTATTAGCCTTACTTTCTAATTTTATTTTTGCTGATGCCTATGCGGTTATTTCGAGCCAAACATTTGATCCGCAAAATCAAACCCATATTGCCGATTTATTAGCAACCATCTCAATGGGCCAAGTGGCAGTATTTTTATTGGCAATCAGCATTTATTTAACCGCGTTTGCTTATGCAATTCCGCTGGTTTATTTTCAAAAGCAGAGCAACATGTTGCAGGTTTTAAAAACGTCGTTCATGGTGTTTTATCATAATATGGCGCCATTGAGTGTTTATGGCTTAATTTGCGCGATTTTAATGGTGATCTGTATTCCTTTATCGTTTATTCCTCTATTGGTTTTAATGCCAATTTGTTACATTAGCTTCTTTGTGTCTTTTCAGGCTATTTTTATGCCGGTTGTGCCAAAAGGTGATGACCAAACAAAAGCACCTGAAGCGCAGTCACAATCAGGACGCTTTGACGCGTAATGGATGATAAAGAACAAAAGTTAAAGAATTACGTACTTTGGTTATTGTCTCGACAAGATTATTCGCGTCGAGATTTAACGCGAAAGTTACAGCAAAAAGAGGCGACACCTGAGTTTACAGAGCGCTTGTTAGATTGGTGTGAATCACACAACTTTATTAACGAACAGCGTTACTGCGAAGGGTTTGTACGCCGCCATTTAGCTAAGTATCATGGTGCGAAACGCATTCAAAGCGAAGCAATGGCAAAAGGGATAGACCGAGCATTATTAGATAAGACGCTCGAAGAGTTCGAAATCGATTGGTTTGAACTCGCAAAGGACGCATATTTAAAGAAGTTTTCAAATTCAGGTAAAGAACTCGACCAGAAAGAAAAAGCGAAACGTGTACGCTACTTGATGTATCGAGGCTTTAATTACGAACAAATTGATTTTGCAATGCAAGCACAGCAATAAACGGGTGAGATTTTCACATGCAGCATATGACTACCGCACAGATCAGGCAACAGTTCTTAGACTTTTTTGCCTCTAAACAACACCAAATTGTTCCTTCAAGCTCGCTGATCCCGGGTAACGATGCCACGTTATTATTCAATAACGCCGGTATGGTGCAATTTAAAGATGTATTTTTAGGTGCGGAAAGCCGCCCTTACTCGCGTGCAACCAGTTCACAACGTTGTGTACGTGCAGGCGGTAAACATAACGACCTTGAAAACGTAGGTTACACAGCGCGTCACCATACATTCTTCGAAATGTTAGGTAACTTCAGCTTTGGTGATTACTTCAAGCAAGACGCAATTAAATTTGCGTGGGAATTTTTAACTGAAGTAGTGAAACTACCGCAAGAAAAGCTACTGGTAACCATTTACCATGATGACGAAGATGCCTTCAACATTTGGCATAAAGAAGTGGGTCTAAGTGAAGACCGCATTATTCGCATTGCAACTAGCGATAACTTCTGGTCAATGGGTGATACAGGTCCGTGTGGTCCATGTTCTGAAATCTTTTACGATCACGGTGAGCACATTTGGGGTGGTCCTCCAGGTTCACCAGAAGAAGACGGTGATCGTTTCATCGAGATCTGGAACTTAGTATTCATGCAGTTTAACCGCCATGCTGACGGTACAATGGAGCCGCTTCCTAAGCAGTCTGTTGATACAGGTATGGGTCTTGAGCGTATCTCTGCAATTTTACAAGGCGTTCACTCAAACTACGAAATCGATTTATTCCAAGCACTTATTGCTGCTGCGGCTAAAGTAACGAATGCACAAGATTTAGATGATAAATCGTTACGCGTTGTGGCTGACCACATTCGTTCGTGTGCGTTCTTAGTGTCTGACGGCGTCATGCCATCAAACGAAGGCCGTGGTTATGTACTACGTCGTATTATTCGTCGTGCAGTTCGTCACGGTAACAAGCTAGGCGCGAAAGGTGCATTCTTCTATAAGCTAGTTGCTGCGCTAATTGAGCAAATGGGTCAAGCGTACCCAGAGCTTGCTAAGCAACAAGAAATTATCGAAAAAGTACTGCGTATTGAAGAAGAGCAGTTTGGTAAAACACTTGAGCGTGGTCTGGCTATTTTAGAAGAAAGCCTAACTGACATCGAAGGCGATGTGATCCCAGGTGACTTAGTATTTAAACTTTACGACACTTACGGTTTCCCAGCTGACTTAACGGCAGACGTGGCGCGTGAGCGTTTCATGACGATTGATGAGCATGGCTTTCAAGAGTGTATGGCTGTTCAGCGTAAGCAAGCACAGCAAGCGGGTAAGTTTGGTGCAGATTACAACCAACAACTTAAGTCTGAAAAACACACAGACTTTAAAGGTTACGATGCAGAGCATTACACAGGTACTGTTGTTGAGCTTTTCTCAGAAGGTCAATCGGTTTCTGTACTTGAAGATGGTCAAGAAGGTATCGCAATCTTAGACCGCACACCGTTCTATGCTGAATCTGGTGGTCAAGTTGGTGACACAGGTGTGTTAAAAGTCGCTGGTGGTGAGTTTGTAGTGACTAACACTACTAAGCTTGGTAATGCATTTGCACACCATGGTCGTGTTCAAGGTCGCATTGGTACAAACGACAAAGCAGAGGCAACAATTGATGCAGCACGTCGCGATAGCATCAAGAAAAACCACACTGCAACGCATATCTTGCATGAAACATTACGCCAAATTTTAGGTGAGCACGTAAGTCAAAAAGGCTCACTAGTTGACCCTGAACGTTTACGTTTTGACTTCTCACACTTTGAAGCGGTAACAAAAGACGAATTACGTCAAATCGAGCGCGCGGTAAACGATGAAATCCGTCGTAACTTTGCGCTTGAAACTGAGCTAATGGCTATCGAAGATGCAAAAGCAAAAGGTGCGATGGCATTATTCGGTGAAAAATACGACGACGAAGTGCGCGTAGTAACCATTGGTGATTACTCAATCGAGCTATGTGGTGGTACTCACGTTAAGCGTGCTGGTGATATCGGTTTATTTAAAATCGTATCAGAAAGCGGTATCGCTGCCGGTATCCGCCGTATTGAAGCGGTAACGGGTGCTGAAGCAGTTGCTTATGTAAGTGAGCAAGAGCAACAGTTAAATGATGTTGCAGCGCTAGTTAAAGGTGATAGCAGCACAGTGCTTGAAAAAGTAACTGCGTTACTTGAGAAATCAAAAGGCCTTGAGAAGCAAATTGCACAGCTTAACGACAAGCTAGCAAGTGCGGCAGGTGCATCGTTACTTGACTCTGTTGTTGAAGTGAACGGTATTAAACTGCTGGTTGCTGATGTTGCAGGTACTGAGTCTAAAGCACTACGTGGCATGGTTGATGACCTGAAAACGAAGATTGGTTCAGGTGTTATTGCCCTTGGTGTAGCTAATGGCGATAAAGTAAGCCTAATTGCAGGTGTAACTAAAGACCTAACAGGTAAAGTGAAAGCCGGTGAGCTTGTAAATCACATGGCTGCACAAGTAGGCGGTAAGGGCGGTGGTCGTCCTGATATGGCGCAAGCAGGTGGTACTCAGCCAGAGAACCTTGCAGCAGCCTTAGAAAGTGTAACTGGTTGGTTAACTGAGCATTCTTAATCACTAGTGGCACTTATCGTCCAAAAATTCGGTGGCACCTCAGTTGGCTCAATAGAGCGAATTGAGGCCGTCGCCGACCTTGTTGTAAAAACCAAGCAGCAAGGCCATCAAGTTGTGGTGGTGCTCTCGGCGATGTCGGGAGAGACTAACCGTCTAATTGAACTCGCTAAACAAATCGATTCTCGACCTAGTGCTCGTGAGCTTGATGTGTTGCTAACCACCGGTGAGCAAGTGTCAGTCTCTTTACTCGCAATGGCTATTATTAAACGTGGTCACTCAGCGGTAAGCTTACTTGCTGATCAGGTCAACATTCGCACCGATAATATGTTTGGCAAAGCACGTATTGAAGAGATTGCTGCGACTCGCCTTAAGCATGAACTTGAGCATAACCGGATTGCTATTATAGCGGGCTTTCAGGGCCGCGATATTGAAGGCAATATCACTACGCTTGGTCGCGGTGGTACAGATACTTCTGCGGTTGAGATTGCAGGTGCTATCAATGCGGATGAATGTCAGATTTACACCGATGTTGATGGGGTATACACGACCGACCCGCGTATTGAACCAAATGCGCGACGTATGAGCCATGTCACTTTCGAAGAAATGCTCGAAATGGCCAGTCTTGGGGCTAAGGTTCTGCATATTCGTAGTGTTGAAGCCGCAGGAAAATATAATATACCGCTCAGAGTGTTATCGAGTTTTAACCCGGATCAAGGGACCTTGATCAGTTTTGAGGAGCCGGATGTGCAAGCAAACATTGTGTCGGGTATCGCCTTTAATCGTGACGAAAGTTTGATTTACGTCAATGGCGTGCACCAAGGAACGGAAAACCTTGCAAAAATTTTGAAACTTTTTGCAGAATTCGGCATCGAAATAGATATGATTAATCAAGTTAATCATAACTTTGAAAAAATAGACTATGCTTTTACTGTGCACACGAATGATTTTGAGCAAGCGCTTGAAATTTTGACCAGTAACCAAGATGGTATCAGCGCAGAATCTATTAAAGGGATAAGCAATGTTGCCAAGGTGTCTGCAGTAGGTGTAGGGATGAAATCTCACTCTGGTGTGGCAAGTTTATTTTTTAATGCCCTTGCCGATGAAAACATCAAAGTGATGCTTGTATCGACATCAGAAATAAAGATATCAGTTTTAATTGACGAAAAGTATTTAGAACTGGCTGTACGTGCGCTACACAAAGTTTTTTTAACTGAAAATGAATAAGATCTAGAGTTTTTACTTACTTTTAAGTCTAGATTTCATTAGAATGTTTTTGACGCGGAATCTTTTAATTTTTTGGAACATGGGAGCAATAGAATGCTAATACTAACTCGTAGAGTAGGTGAAACCCTTATGATCGGTGACGAAGTAACAGTTACTGTTCTTGGTGTTAAAGGAAATCAAGTTCGCATTGGTGTAAATGCACCGAAAGATGTATCAGTACATCGTGAAGAAATCTACATGCGAATCCAAGCAGAGAAATCTAACCCAAATCCGGGCAACGTTTAATCAGCGACAGATATTTTTAAGAGCCACTCACTGAGTGGCTCTTTTATTTAGTTCAGCTGTAATTTCATCATTTAGCGCTTGTTTAGAAATATATTGCATACCGCGCTGCGCTTTTAAAATAAAACCTCGCTCAGTTTCAATAATCTCACTAATCTGTTGCCAGCTTAATTGGTAACTTTTATGCGGGTTTTCGGCCTTCACCCCTTCATCATCAAACACGATAGTCACTTCGCTACCTGATGCTCGACTCATCATTTGTCTTGCGACCCACCATGGCCGCTTGTAATAAAACGATAAGCACTCAACGACAGCAAGCATAATCATAAAGCTGCCCAGATAATGATTCTCTAATTGATAAAAAGCTAATAAGCCTAAGGTTATTAACAATACCAACAGCGGGTATTTAGGCTTAGCTTGTGATGAATAAGGTAGAGACTCATCAAAGCATTCGTAATAATACGGTTTATCTAATGTGTAAGTTGTACTTAATGTCATTCGGGGACTCACTTAATCGACTGGCAGCAGTTTAACATTGATAGAAAAAAACTGCCGCAGTTGGTTTTCATTTAGTTGTCATTATGAGAGCTTAAGGTATCTGTATTTTTTAGGTGTAAGTTGTATGTTTGTTAGTTCAATGTCATTAGCACTAGCAATGACCACAAATACTTTTTTAGTTATGGGCGATATGCCATACACCCCGATTGATGAAATTAATCTCGCCAAAGATGGAAAAATTACTAAAGCAATCGCAGCAACACCCCATGGCTTTTTAATGCACCTTGGTGATATGAAATCGGGAGCACTTGCTTGCACCAATAAGCTTTTGCAAACCAATAAAGCGTTATTAACATCGCTGACTACAGAGCCTTTTATTTACACCCCAGGTGATAATGAATGGACCGATTGCGATCGAGAAAAGCTATCGGTGCGTTTTGATGAGCTTGAACGGCTAAGCTTTGTTAAAGGCTTGATGTTCGACGATGCTTATACAAAAAATGCACAGCAACTACAGGGTTATGCCACACAGGCTGAAATGCTAGAAAATGCTCGTTGGCAGTTTGATGACATTGAATTTCGTACTTTGCATATACCGGGCACTTTTAACGGCCGCTCGCAAATTTTAAAAAGTGACAAAAACGCAGCACTTGATGCCGCTGACAAACGTGATAAGTACAACTTAACTTGGTTAAAGCAAGCACTTGTTCATCAGGATGCTAAGGCCTATGTGTTTGGCTTTCAAGCTGACATTTACCATCCAACCAGTAAACCCGCTTGCAGCGAATCACAGCGCAGCGATTGTGATGCCTTTAAAGTGTACCGTGATGCTATCAGCGACTTCGCAAAGCACACCACAAAGCCTGTGCTCGTGATGCATGGCGATACCGGCCCATATTGTCAGCAGCAGCTAGCGAGTAACTTAACGCGCTTAAATGTCCCCGGTGATTTTGCCGTTAGCGATGTAGCTAAGGTGAGTTTTAATGACGGCCAGTGGCATATAGCGAGTGTAACGACAAACGAGCCCCTCACTAAGGTTTGTGAGTAATAACGTAGGTTAGAGCGGAGCGAAACCCAACAAGTTAGCGAGTTTCTAGGGAAATGAGCCATCAGCTTTCAGCCGTCAGCTATCAGATTAAAAAAGAGCCGGTAGGTTGGTTAGAGCGGAGCGAAACCCAACAAGTTAACGAGTTTCTAGGGAGAGGAGCTATTAGCTTTCAGCCGTCAGATAAAACAAATAAGTTAGCGAGTTTCAAGGGGAAAGAGTAAAGGTAGCGAGCTTGAGGTAGCAGCGGTTTAACCACGCGTAGGCGTGAAATTTATTTCGCGCGATGTTTCTTAAATCTACGTGACGTAGGGTAGAGCGGAGCGAAACCCAACAAGTTAGCGAGTTTCTAGGGGAAAGGGTAAAGTTAGCAAGCTACTTGACACAAGCAGCTTGCAGCCTAAAGTCGCTAACTCGCTAACTCGCTAACTCGCTAACTCGCTAACTCGCTAACTCGCATACACAAAAAAGCGGCACTTTGCCGCTTTTCTTAATTAAGGTGTGTTATTAGCAGTTAGTTTCTTTTGCGTTAACACCTTCTTTTACTTCTTCACATGCATCTTCAACTGCATTTTGTGTATCAGTAATTGCTTCGTCAATACGTTCGCCAGCTTCTTCAGCGGTGTTGTCTTCACAACCCATAATAAATAAACCTGAAAATAGGGCGATAGTTGCGGCTTTTAAAGTTGAATTTTTCATAATGAAATTCCTTGTAAATTTAAAATAAAGTAAGTGGTTATCTGCTTTTAACTACTTAGGGACACTGCCTCTAAGTGCTCCTGATACCAGCGAAATAACAAGTAATACTAAAAATATAAAAAAGATAATCTTAGCGATGCCTGCAGCGGCTCCTGCGATACCGCCAAAACCTAACACTGCTGCGATTAACGCGATAACTAAAAAAGTAATTGTCCAGCGTAACATAGTGGTCTCCTTGGCTATTTAAATTTTCTTAAGTTCGATGTAACTAAAGCGAGTTCTGTGCCAGAAGGTTTATTTCTTAAATTTCAGTTGCTTATGTGTTTTTGTTGTAATTGGCAGGGTTCATCATTTGGTAACTTTTACGAGTAAGCATGTAACTTATTCATAGTGATATTTTTTCATATTGAGCTGCATGAGAAAAATGAAAGAAAGCACTAAAAATGGTAAGACCAATTTAACTTTGTTTTGTGTGGTTAGCTCTAACGCCTTGTTGTGTGTGGTTTTTAGTCATTTTGTTGCTATTAATTAATAGTTCAGCATATAACGCTTGGCTATATTGACTATTTATATCATCTATAACGGGGCTTTAAATGCGTGAATAGTGGGGTGTTAATTATATGTGTGTCATGTTATTTTAAATTTAATTGGTTTTACCAATTTACAATAGTGCTATGCAAATTGATTTTCTTTGTTATCATTGGTGCATAATTATTTAACAAAAATGACTTTTTATTATAAGTAAGCGAGGGGAGTCGTATGGATATAGGTGGATTACTCACCACTGCGGCCAGTTTGATGGTGACAGGCATGGTTGGCGTGTTTGTTTTTCTGAGCATTTTGATTTCTGCGGTGATCTTAATGTCGAAAGTCGTGGGTCGATTCGACGATCCTGCAACTGCAGAACCTACGCGAACAGCAAAAATTCAACCTCAACAGGGTGTGCCACAGGCACATATTGCAGCTATCAGCGCTGCAATTGCTCAATTTCGAAATAAACAAAAATAACGGGGCAGCTCAAACATGGCTAAATTAAAACTAACCGAATTAGTATTGCGTGACGCACACCAGTCTCTTTTGGCAACGCGTATGCGCTTAGACGACATGTTACCCATGGCAGAAAAACTCGATAATGCGGGTTATTGGTCTATTGAATCATGGGGTGGTGCAACGTTTGACTCGTGTATCCGTTATTTAGGTGAAGATCCTTGGCAACGTATTCGCGAGCTAAAAGCTGCAATGCCAAACACTAAGCAGCAAATGTTACTGCGCGGGCAAAACCTTTTAGGCTACCGCCATTATGCTGATGATGTAGTCGAAAAGTTTGTTGAGCGAGCTCATAAAAACGGTGTTGATGTATTCCGTATTTTCGATGCGATGAACGATGTACGTAACCTTGAAACCGCGATTAAAGCAGCGGTAAAAGTAGGTGCACACGCTCAAGGTACAATTTCATACACAGTAAGCCCAGTGCATACACTTGATATGTGGCTGAAACTTGCTAAGCAACTAGAAGATCTTGGTTGCCATTCAATTTGTATCAAAGATATGGCGGGTTTACTTAAGCCATACGATTGTGAGCAGTTGATCAAAGGCTTAAAAGAAACCGTGTCTATTCCTATTGCGATGCAATGCCATGCGACCACAGGTTTAAGCACTGCAACATACCAAAAAGCAATCGATGCGGGTATCGATATGCTTGATACAGCTATTTCGTCAATGAGTATGACTTATGGTCATAGCGCCACAGAAACCATAGTTTCAATTGTTGAAGGCACAGAGCGAGATACTGGTCTTGATTTAAACCAATTGGAAGAAATTGCTGCTTATTTCCGTGATGTTCGTAAAAAGTATGCCGCTTTTGAAGGTAGCCTTAAAGGCGTTGATGGTCGTATCTTATTAGCCCAAGTACCGGGCGGCATGTTAACTAACATGGAAAACCAGCTTAAAGAGCAAGGTGCAGCTGATAAGCTTGACCAAGTGTTACTTGAGATCCCACGTGTTCGTGAAGATTTAGGTTATATCCCACTTGTTACACCGACCTCACAGATTGTCGGTACTCAAGCAGTACTAAATGTACTAACTGGCGAGCGTTACAAAACCATCACAAAAGAAACAGCGGGTGTGCTGAAAGGTGAATATGGTGCAACACCAGCGCCTATGAATAAAGAGTTGCAAGAGCGAGTACTTGAGGGCGCTGAAGCAATTACGTGCCGCCCTGCTGATAAGCTAGAGCCTGAGCTTGAGAAGCTAGAAGCAGAGTTATTAAGCGAAGCTATAGAGCAAGGCTTAGAGCTTGCTGATGATGTGATTGATGATGTACTTACTTATGCATTGTTCCCACAAATTGGCCTTAAATTTATTAAAAACCGCAACAACCCAGATGCATTTGAAGCAATTCCAACGGGTGAAGTTGCTAAACCTGAAGCAACTCCTGCTGCTTCAAGCCCTGTAAAAGCAGAGCAGTACAGCGTTAAAGTTGATGGTAAAGTTTACGATGTCGTCGTAGCGCAAGGTGGTGAGCTTAAAGAAGTAACCCTAAAAGACAGTGAGTTAATTCCTCAGTCGGCGTCAGCGTCAGCGGGCGAAACACTCAATGCACCGTTGGCAGGTAATATTTTCAAAGTGAAAGTGAAACCAGGTCAAACCGTTAACGAAGGTGATGTGGTTATCATTATGGAAGCGATGAAAATGGAAACTGAAATTCGCGCCGCACACTCAGGTACAGTTGCAGAAGTATTAGTGGCAGAGGGCGACTCTGTTGCCACTGGCGATGCGCTAATCGCGCTGGCATAGGAGACAGAGGATGGATGGTGTTTTAAACCTCTGGCATGCCACGGGTATTGCTAACTTTACTTTTCCGGCATTGATCATGATTGCGGTTGGTTGCTTGCTGCTCTATTTAGCAATCGCCCGTAACTTTGAGCCACTGTTGTTATTACCGATTGGTTTTGGAGCTATTTTAACTAATATTCCAGTAGCTGGGTTATCTGAGCCGGGCGGCCTTTTGTATTACGTGTACCATATTGGGATCGACTCTGGGGTATTCCCACTTTTGATCTTTATGGGAGTAGGGGCGCTGACTGACTTTAGTGCCTTAATCGCTAATCCGCGTATGTTGCTGTTAGGTGCGGCTGCGCAATTTGGTATTTTCGCAACTTTATTTGGTGCAATACTGCTTAACTATATTCCTGGCTTTGAATTTACACTACAAGACGCATCGGCAATTGCCATTATTGGTGGGGCAGATGGTCCAACAGCTATTTTCTTAGCATCTAAGCTAGCACCTGATTTACTGGGGGCGATTGCTGTAGCAGCTTATTCTTATATGGCGCTAGTGCCAATTATTCAGCCGCCAATTATGCGTGCACTAACAACGCAAGAAGAGCGCGAAATTCAAATGCCGCAACTTCGTACCGTATCGAAAAAAGAGAAAATTGTTTTTCCGTTAATGGTGCTTAGTTTAACCATCTTGTTTTTACCTGCAGCAACACCGCTGGTCGGTATGTTCTGCTTAGGTAACTTGATGCGTGAATCGGGCGTGGTTGATCGTTTAAGCAATAGTGCACAAAACGAAATCATCAACATTACCACTATTTTCTTAGGCTTAGCGGTAGGCTCAAAGCTTGCGGCAGATAAGTTCTTAACCGTAGAAACGATTGGTATTTTGGTATTAGGTGCTCTGGCCTTTGCAATTGGAACAGCATCAGGGGTGTTTATGGCGAAGGGCCTAAATAAATTCTCTAAATCGCCAATCAACCCATTAGTAGGTGCAGCGGGTGTATCAGCGGTACCAATGGCCGCACGGGTGGTTAATAAGGTAGGCCTTGAGAGCAACCCGCATAACTTCTTGTTGATGCATGCCATGGGACCAAATGTAGCAGGGGTATTAGGAAGTGCCGTTGCAGCAGGTATTCTGTTAGCAATTGTTGGCTAAGTCGTTTTACTTCCAACCGACTGGCGCAGTAATTTTACTGCGCTTTTTTTTGCCTTCAATTTAGGTATAGTGAACCTTAATATTTTACAAGAAAGGAAGCCTAGTGAATGTATTTGTGATTTTGCTGTGTTTGTTTGTGGCGTTAGTGATTTTGGTGCCACTGCTTGAAAAGTACAGCGCTAGAACGGGGCTTGATAAAGCAACTAAATACGCCAAGTATGTTTGGCCCTTGGTGATGATTTCGTTAGTTATACAGCTTATCTATGTACTGCTTTGGAAGTAGTAAAATTAAAGATATTAAAAAAGCCGCTGCAGTTTCCTGGAGCGGCTTTTTTGATATTAGAAGCTTACTTATTTAACGCTAATTGCAATTCGCGGTTGCGTTGTAATTGCGCTAAGAAGTTATCAGCAATCGGTTTAAACTTAGCTAATTCATCGCGCGGAAGTGGCTCTGATTTAGGAAGTTTGACCGTTTTCGGGTTACGGTGTACACCGTTTACTAAGAATTCATAGTGTAAGTGTGGGCCAGTTACGCGACCTGTCGCACCAACAGTACCAATCTTCTGACCTTGTTTTACTTTCTGGCCAGTTTTAACCATTTTCTTATCTAAGTGTAAGTACTTAGTCACATACTGAGTGCCATGGCTAATAAATACATAGTTACCATTGTATTTGCTGTAACCTGCTTTAATTACTTTACCGTTACCCGATGACACAACAGGCGTACCTGTACGCGCTGCGTAATCGATACCGTTGTGAGGTTTTACTGTTTTAGTAACTGGGTGCAAACGGCGAGGGTTAAAGCTCGAACTAATATACTTAAAGTTAACTGGCGCACGTAAGAAAGCTTTTTTCATGCTGCGGCCTTCAGGCGTATAGAAATTACCATCGGTATGACGAATAGCAGTGTAACGCTCACCCTGGTTAATAAACTCTGCGGCAATAATTTTACCATCGCCAATGTATTCACCATCAACATAGTGAGCTTCGTAAATAAGACCAAATTGGTCACCTTTACGAATGTCATTAGCAAAGTCGACATCCCAACCAAAGATGTCAGCAAAATTCATAATTTGACGCTCGCTTAAACCTGCGGCAATACCCGAAGTCCAAAAGCTATTTGTGATCTCACCACCGGCAGATTTGCTCAGTGTTTCAATCTCTTTGCTATCGATAGAGGTGTCGTAGTTACCTTCGTCATTTAAGGTAACGTATAAGGTATCTGTTTTTGAAATCACATAACGAAGCTGCGCTAAAGAGCCATCTTCAGCGGTTGCAAAGCTTAAAATTTCGCCTGGGTGAATTTTTGTTAACTTACGTGTTTCAGCGTTGGTATTAACTAGTTTGTGTAATGTTTGCGCTGAGAAACCCGCACGTTTAAAGATAAGTGCTAAATTATCGCCATTACGTACTTCATGGTCGATAAGCTCGTATTCTGGAAGTTTTG
The DNA here is from genome assembly GCF_005886115.1 of Pseudoalteromonas sp. S4492. Lineage (NCBI taxonomy): Bacteria > Pseudomonadati > Pseudomonadota > Gammaproteobacteria > Alteromonadales > Pseudoalteromonadaceae > Pseudoalteromonas > Pseudoalteromonas sp. S4492. Next base: position 18,692 of record NZ_PNCP01000001.1, on the reverse strand, counting down.
CTGCTGCTTGCTCCGAATTCAGCTCAGTTAGTTTTTCGTTATCATCAACTTTAACTTGCAATTCGTAGCGTTTGCCAATTTCAAGTGCGTTTGCACTGTTATCCTTTGATGCGGTGGCTTTTTCAGAAGGCAATAATGCCAAGCCGACAATAGCAGAAACCAAACCGAGAATGAGCAGTTTGTGTTTTTTGGGAAGTTTGTGCACTACGTGAACCATATCGTGCCTTTTCTGCTGTCAAGAAATTTAAATACTAATATCGCAGGATATACCTAAAATAGAGCAAATACCAGTGTTTTGTAGATTTAAACTGGCGTAAATTTACGCTAGAATTGGCCTGCGCGTTAAACTTTTTTGGTTAAAATTGCAACAGATGCATTGGCTTAAACTAAATCAACATTAGTTAACTAAAGTACCTTCATTAAATTGCAATAACGCGGTATAAAGAACAATCATGCGCGCTGCCTTCAGGGCTGTTTCTTAAACTATTTAAGTTAGGCTTTTTTCTAGTGTCGCTTTTTGGTGCTAACTAGCTAAATTTTAAAGTTTTTAGCTCTATATTTATAACCCTGACAGGCCACCACGCCCCGGTAGCTGAATTTTTGGAGTAATACACAGTGGATTTACAAACCGCTCTAGCTGAGATAAAACGCGGTGCAGAAGAGATATTAATTGAAGACGAATTAGTCGAAAAGCTAAAGTCTGGTAAGAAACTTAAGATCAAAGCGGGTTTCGATCCAACTGCGCCTGATCTGCATTTAGGCCACACAGTTCTTATCAACAAAATGAAGACCTTCCAAGACCTAGGTCATGAAGTGATTTTCTTAATCGGTGATTTCACCGGTATGATTGGTGATCCAACGGGTAAAAACGTTACACGTAAGCCATTAACTCGTGAAGATGTATTAGCTAACGCTGAAACATATAAAGAGCAAGTATTTAAAATTCTTGATCCTGCAAAAACGACTGTTGCATTCAACTCTACGTGGATGGAGAACTTAGGTGCTGCAGGTATGATTAAACTGGCTGCGCGTCAAACAGTAGCACGTATGCTAGAACGTGATGACTTTAAAAAGCGTTATGCCGGCGGTCAATCAATTGCGATCCACGAATTTTTATATCCACTGGTACAAGGTTGGGACTCAGTTGCATTAGAAGCTGATGTTGAGCTTGGCGGTACAGACCAACGCTTTAACCTATTAATGGGTCGTGAATTACAAAAAGACGAAGGCCAAAAGCCACAAACAGTACTCATGATGCCACTGCTTGAAGGTACTGACGGCGTTCAAAAAATGTCTAAGTCATTAGGTAACTACATTGGTATTACTGATGAGCCAAACGACATGTTTGGTAAAGTTATGTCTATCAGCGATGAGCTAATGTGGCGTTACTACGATTTATTAAGTGCATTATCAATCGAAGAGATTGCTGCACTTAAACAACGTGTTGCTGATGGTGCAAACCCGCGCGACATTAAAATTGAATTAGCAAAAGAACTGATTGCACGTTTCCACAGTGAAGACGCTGCTGAAGGTGCTCATCAAGATTTCATCAAGCGTTTCCAAAAAAATGCATTGCCAGATGAGATCCCAGAAGTAACAGTAACTATTGCTGAAGACACTGTGTTCATCACTAATTTACTAAAAGAAGCTAACCTTGTAGCAAGTACATCAGAAGCTATGCGTATGATTAAACAAGGCGCTGTAAAGATTAATGGTGAAGAAAAAGTAACGGATACTAAGCTTGAAGTTGCTAAAGGCACAACACAGATTTACCAAGTTGGTAAACGTAAGTTTGCTAAAATCACCTTAGCTTAATTAAGTAAGTTAATTAGTATAAAAAACCAGCTGCGGCTGGTTTTTTTGTGCTTTTTCTCAGCTAATAAACAGCGTAGCGACTTCAATGGCGATGATAAGCAGTAACCAAAATGCTTTCGCTTGATTTAAACGATTCACTAAAGCGGGAATATCATCGGCATTGGGTAGGCGGTCGGTACCGACGCGCATTTTATTAAAGCGCTCACCTTGGTATAGGGCTGGGCCGCCTAACTGCACTTGCAAGGCAGCCGATGTAACACTTAACAGCCACCCTGTATTGGTTTGATAAAAGTGTCTGCCATAGTGCTTAATATAATGAATGCTCTGCTTGCTGGCATTGGTTGCCGCAATAGTTAATGCAACTAACCGAATGGGTACCCACTCCAATACAAACAGTAACTTTGCAATGGTCGTTAAAAACGGGTTATTTGGCTTACGATTCTTACGCCATGCTTGATGCATTAATGTGAGTAAGCGATATACCAAAGCAAGGATAGCGCCGCCAAGCAGATAAAAGAATATAACGGCAAAATAATGCCGCGCACTTTGTAGCACCAGCGATTCCATAGTTGCTTTACAAATGCCTGGGGCAGATAAACGCGATACATCACGGGCAACAAGGCTCGCTACTAGCTCTCTGGCGGTGGCTTTTTGATTGAGCTTAAGTAACCTTGCAATACGTAACGATTTCTTCTCTTGAGCGCGGCTACTGAGTAACAAATATAAAATTAAGCCATTTAATAACTCGGGGTAAAAGGCAAACTCTAAAAACAGTACAACCAAGGTGACTATAACTAAAACAGTGAAGCTAAAAGCCAGTGTTGAGGCTAAATATTGATAACTTTTGGGGTTCGCGGGGCTGTATAAACGCTCGCCGAGGGCAGAGAAAATAACGCTTAAAAAGGTATTCGGATGATACCAACTTACCAAAGGAAAAAAGCGCTCAGCAAAGAGCGCTACAAAAAATACAATAATGTCCAAATGGTTTTGAACAATATTTGCAATCACCTTATAAACTCACCGACGTCAGTTTCTCTAAAAGAGCAACAACCATTTTAGATGAGTTGATAGATGCAGTTTCGATATACTCTTCAAATGATTGCGGCGACTCTTTGCCAGCAATGTCAGACATTGAACGAATAACAACAAATGGTGTTTCTAGCACGTGACAAGCCTGTGCAATTGCTGCGCCTTCCATTTCTACTGCAAGCATAGTTGGGAATTCAGCGCGTGTTTTTTCAATTCGTACTGGGTCACACATGAATGAATCACCTGTACAAATAAGGCCAATCATGGTTTTAACATCACTGATTTGGCTAACACTTTGCTCTGCTGCTTCAATCAGTTTAGGGTGTGCAGCAAAGCCAGCTGGCATTTGTGGTACTTGGCCGATTTCGTAACCGAATGCAGTAACGTCTACGTCATGGTGGCGTACTTCTGAAGAAATAACGACATCGCCCACATTTAATGATGGCTCAAAACCACCTGCAGAACCTGTGTTGATCACACAATCAGGGCTGAAGTTATCGATTAGCAGTGTAGTTGCAACAGCAGAGGCTACTTTACCAATACCAGATTGAACTAAAGTAACTTTGTTACCTGCTAATTCACCCGTGTAAAATGTAAAACCAGCTTTAGTCATGATGCTTGGGTTTGCCATCGCTTCGCGTAAGATTTTTACTTCTGGCTCCATCGCGCCAATAATACCAACGTGCATAATATTTGATTCCTTAGGTTGAATAGGGTGATTATACCTAAAAATGTCTAAAACAAACAAAAAAGCAGACCTTAAAGTCTGCTTTTGCCAAATTTATGACGGGCTATATTTCAGCAAGCGCCGTTGAGTGTGCTTTTGCTTGAGATGGTGATAATACCGCTGGTTTTGTTACGCGGTTACGCGAAGGTCTAATTGGTGCTGCTGCAGGTTTACCAAGTTTAAACATGATTGCATCACGCACTTCTCTTGGTTGATAGCCAGATTTCACTTTCATACGAATATGCGGAATACCAGCAGCTTCTAATGCACCACTGACAAACCAATCACGCTGAGCCTTGTGACCGTCGCGGTTGGTGTTATTTACTAAATCAACAGCAGCAACAATGGTTAGTTTGTCTTTGTCGATGAGTACATAGTCGAGCTGTTTATTTTTGGCTTTTGCCATTGCTGCGCGCTTAGCTTTAACAGATAAGCCTTGCTTACAGTCAATTAAATCAATGAGTTTAACGCGGCTAACAATTTTATATTGATCGCCAACAGCACGTTCAAGAAGATGTAAAAATGCACTCTCCACTTGCGTAAAAACACTTTGCTTACGAGTGAAAGGGTAAGGGTTTCCGCCTTCATCGGTAAACTTTGACGCAACAACAGAGGCTACTACGACTAAAACTAAAATTGATAATAAAGCGAATTCCATACGGTAACTCCACAACAACAAATTGACACTGAAAATAAATAGCAATTAGCGTGCCTAAGTGTGGAGTTACCCGAAATTTTTAAGCTGTGTATCCGCCTGCGATACCTTTAACAGCGATTGCCACGGCATCATGGGCATGAAGTGATTCGTAGTGGTTTATTTGCAGCCAGTAATCTGCGTAGTTTTGCTCTTCAAGTAAGCCTTTAATTTTACGCGCAGCATCTTCACAGAACATGAGGTTTTGACCATTTAAGCGGGCAAACTCTTGCTCATCTTCACGTTTAACTGCCGCTTGAACAGGCGTCTTTAGCTCAGCTTCTAAAGCATCAATTAAGCCAACCACATCAAAACTGTCAATTTGGCTGTCTAGTTTTACTTTCACGTTTGCAATTGAACGCTGTGAATGTGGTGTAGCAACAATCCCATCCGTTGTGCCTAGCCATTCTAGAACAGTTTGCTTATCAACATTTTTCTCTGCAAATTTTTCACTGAATGCATTTTGAATTAACTGACGAGCTAGGGCCGCTGAGCATGGGCATGTTGATGAGTAGGTTACATCAACCATCAGTTCAAAGCTTAAAACGCCTTGATTGATTTTAGCGATAAGATGAATAGGGTAGTTTTTCCAGCCTACTTTGCCGCTTAATAATGATTTACGACGTAATGGCAGCTCAAATTTAAATTCAATTTGCGCTTGGTCACTTAAATCATCATGGCTACTAATAAAGGCATCAAGTGCTTGCGCAAGTGTTTGCGGATTCACTTGCTGCTCGGTTGATAAAGTATCCAGCGCTAAAAACAAACGCGACATATGAATGCCTTTCGCGTCTTCTTTATGTAAGTTCACAAAAGCGCGTGCTTTGGCAATCACATTTACAGGGGCAATATTGCGAGATTCAAAAATGAAAGGAAGTTCAATTTCGCCCATGCCAACCCAGTCTAATTTACCTGTTCGTAAGGCGGGAGCCGTATCAGCAATATCTGGCATTGTGGTTTGCATGGTAATACTCATTCTTTGCAATTATTAAAGCGCGGTATTTTACATGAAAAAATATAAAAAAGCGGCGTTGATGAAAAAATTCTATGTTTATCGCACAATATGAATATTTCTAAAGGAATAGTGATAAAATTAGCTATGCTGTTTTTTTTCGATTATGTGCCTAAGCTTTAATATATGATTGATTCTTCTTTGAGTCCGTGGGCTCGCACACTCTCAAGCTTTATTTCTAAATACGGTGAGTTTAAAACTGCCGCTGCCTGTTACGCCTTATTATTGGTTATGTCGCTGATCTTATCGTGCATGTTTTATTATGTCGCGGTTGGTACGGTGACTTTAGTTGATGTTTTGGCGGTGATGTTTTTTACCGCAGTAGTATCACCGATTTTAATTACTGTGCTGCTAAATTCGATTCGTCAGTTAGAAGCCTCTTACAGCTATTTAGATAGCGCAACCAAACAAGAAAAACTGCTTAACCAAACACTAAAAGACAATATCAGTCGCTTAAACGAAGAGATTGATGAGCGTAAAATGGCGTTTCATGCCAAGCATAGAGCGATTGAAGAGCTTAGACGCGAAATCGCCGAGCGTAAGAAAACCCAACAAGAGCTTGCACAACAGGGCATGTTATTGCGCTCTATTGTCGACTCGTCTCCCGATTTATTCTATTACCGCGATAACAACGGCGTGTTTGCTGGCTGTAATAAAATGTTTGAACAAGTGATCGGAAAAACCAGTGATGAGCTAATTGGCAAGAGTGTTGAAGACATCTACCCAAGCGATTATTTGCCTGAAGTGCTGCGTACCGATAAAAAAGTATCTCAAACCCATCAAGCCTTGACGCTCGACGTTGAATACCCCGTTGATGGTGAAAAACGCTGGTTTGAAATGCGTAAGCTACCCTTCATTAATGAAAAAGGTGAGTACATTGGTTTGCTTGCCTTTGGCCGTGATATCACCAGTCGTAAAGAGGCGGCTCAAGCCCTTGAAGCAGCATATAAAGATAAAGGTAAGTTCATTGCAACCTTGAGCCACGAATTAAGAACACCGCTTAACGGTATTGTGGGTTTAACTCGTATGCTACTTGATACAGAACTTGATAAACAACAACGAAGCTGGTGTAACACGGTATTTTCAAGCGCCGAAACCCTTGGCAATATTTTTAACGATATTATCGACTTGGATAAAATTGACCGTGAGCAACTCGATATTGTTGCTGACTCAGTCAATGTGGCCGACTTCATTAATGATGTGGTGAACTTCGCTGGCTTAATTGCTGAACAAAAGGGACTAGAGTTCAATATTAAACGTAAGGGTGCGCTAGATGTGTATGCGTCCCTTGATCCGACTCGTTTACGTCAGGTTGTTTGGAACCTGATTAACAATGCCGTTAAGTTCACTCAGCAAGGTCATGTAGAACTTGAGTGTCGTCGTGAGAATCGTCCTGATGGTCCATGGTTAGTGATGCGTGTTAGTGACACGGGCCAAGGTATTCCACAAGAGCAGTTGCATCGTATCTTTGACATGTACTACAAAGCGCCAGATATCAACGGCACCAATGCTATTGGCTCTGGTATCGGCCTTGCGGTAACAAAAGCGCTTGTTAGTGCAATGAAAGGTGAAATCCATGTCAGTAGTACGGAAGGTGAGGGCAGTGTTTTTGTTGTTGAAATACCGCTTAAGCTTTGTATTGCGCCAACAGAGCAAAATTATGCAGTGCGCAGCTTAAACATTCTTTTAGTTGAAGATGTACCGCTAAATGCCGAAATTGCAACTAACTTACTTGAGCAGCGTGGCCACGAAGTTATTTGGGCTGAAACCGGTGAAGATGCGCTGTCGTTTGTCTACACAGAAGATGACTTAGACCTTGTTCTGCTTGATATGCAGTTACCTGATATCAATGGTGATGAAGTGGCTCGTCAAATTCGTGACGATGAGCATTTTGATAACCTGCCAATCGTTGCTTTGACTGCCAACGTGCGTAGTGCCGAAGAAGAGCTTGCAGGTATTAATATTCAAGGTGCACTCGCTAAGCCTATCAACACCACTAAACTCGATAAAATGCTCGGCGAGCTATTCGATATTAAACAGCAGAAAAACTGTCAGCCAGAGCCAATAAAAGCGGTAGCTGAAAAAGATTTATCGGGTATTCGTGTTGAGTTACTTGATATTGAAACTATCGAAGATTTTGTAGGCTCAATGGGGCTGGTGATCTTTAATCGTAGTTGTGAGTTATTTAGCAAGTTAAACCCTCAGTATCAAACTGAGCTTGCAGATGCCTTAGCGGCAGATGATAGAGAAGAGTACAAATCGGTGGCACACAAATTAAAAGGTGCAGCTGGCTCTGTAGGTTTAAACGATGTGCAATTACATGCTAAGAAGATGGAACACGGCGCGCTTGAAGAAAGTAGTGAAGAGTTACAGCAGTGGCTTGATGAATTAGCAGTGAAAATAAATGAAGGGCGTGACGCCCTCCAATTATTCTTACAGCAGTTAGAAGATTAATTCTAATTAGCTGTCGATTTTACCAATGAAGCGGTAGCCTTCACCATGGATGGTGCTGATCAGCTCAGATGTGCTGTTATCGCTTTCAAAATGTTTTCTGATACGACGAATTGTTACGTCTACAGTACGGTCGTTAGCGCGAAGCTCACGGCCAGTCATGTGCTTGATTAATTGCTCACGGCTGAAAATACGGCCCGGTGAGTCAAGCATTAAGCGTAGCGCACGGTATTCACCTTTAGGTAAACGTTTAGCGTCGCCACTTGGAGATGTTAAACAACGGCTGTTTTCATCAAGTTCCCAACCGTTAAATGTAATAACACCATTTGTTTCGATATTCGCTTCTTCGCCACCAAGGGCTGTGCGCGAAATAAGGTTACGAGCACGAATAGTTAACTCGCGAGGGTTGAATGGTTTAGTGATGTAATCATCAGCACCAATTTCAAGACCTAAAATGCGATCAACGTCGTTGTCACGACCTGTTAAGAATATTAAACCAACGTTACGTTTTTGACGTAATTCACGTGCTAAGATTAGCCCGTTTTTACCTGGTAGATTGATGTCCATAACTACAAGGTTCACATCATCATTATTTGTAAGCTTGTCATGCATATCATCGCCATCAATGGCTTCAATAACTTTGTAACCTTCAGCTTCAAATAAACTAACGAGGTTTAGTCGAGTTACGTCTTCATCCTCTACGATCAGAATGACTGGCGTTTGCATTGTATATTAACCTTTTCGGAAATTTTATTTACAAAAATTCGGTATTATCAAGCAAAACCGAATACTAGAGATTATAGGATTAGATCCAATTGTTAACAAGTAAAATCAATTTGGATAAAACTTAGCCATAGCTAACAATCGAGATTGCACTTTAAAGTTATGCTGCAATACGTGCTGCTTATTGATATACAGTCGGATTTTATTTCCTTCTTGAACCAGTGAGGCTATACCGCCATTTTCTAAAAAGCTGATACTTTCACCTATTGTTAAAGTATCCAATGAAATTGTATCGGTCCAAAGTGGAAGTATATCATTTTCTAATGTTTCATCAATGTATGTGATATCACAAACTTGAGAAAGTTCAGAAATTTGCTGGGTTTTTTTCACTAATTTAACGTGAATAGGTTTTTTGTTAATTTGCAGTTCATTTCTATCTTTAAGGAAGGCGCCTGGACCTTTTTCTAGATCATAAAAACAAAACGTAATAGCAGGTGGATCCAGTTGATCATTAAACTTTGTGAACTTCGCTATTTGATATAAAAACGCCGACTTAACTTGGTCTGGTGATTTGGCAAATGCAGGGCAAACGACAAGTAAGGCTAATAAGATACAACATACAAATCTCATTACGCTGCACCTTCTTGCAATGGCAGAGTAATAATAAAATGTGCGCCTTGTTGAGCCAGCTCATCAAATATGATGCTACCGCCAAGTGCTTGGGTCACTAAGTTATAAACGAGGTGCATGCCCAAACCACTGCCTCCTTCACCCCGTTTGGTGGTCACGAATGGATCGAAAATTCGTTTGCGGATCGATTTGTCTACACCACTGCCGTTATCGAAGTAGTGAATGATTAAACTGCTTTCGTTGCGCTCAACATTGAAGGTGATTTCGTTATCTTGATCATCGCTAAATGCGTGGATCACAGAGTTACTTAACAGCTGCTGTAACACTTGTTGTAACGGTCCAGATTTGGTTTCAATACTGACATCATTGTTGCAGTTAATCGTGACCTTAGGATTACGGTATTGAATTTCTGAGCGCATCGACATCACTACATCACTTAATAAGTTATGTAAGTTGATTTTGGTGGAGATCTCGACATCTTGATTAACGGCTACTTTCTTAAAGCTAGATACCAGCTCTGCGGCGCGATTAAGATTGCGATAGATTAGGTCGAGGTTTTCGATACCATCCGTTATAAAGCGTTTTAAGTGCGTCGATGTTAAGGTCTTTTGTTCAAATTGTGCGTGTATTTCTGCCAGCTTGTCACGTAACAGTGTTGAGCCAGTAATTCCAAGCCCAATAGGCGTGTTAACCTCATGAGCAACACCGGCAACCATTTGGCCTAATGATGCCATCTTTTCGTTCTCGACGATTTGGTTTTGGTATTGGTGCATTCGCTCAAGGGTATTAAGTAGCTCTTGGTTTGCTTCCCGTAAGGCGATAGTGCGCTGGTTTACTTTTTCTTCAAGGCTTTGGTTGAGCTGTTTAATTTCTTGTTTGTCTTTTTCGTGACGCTGAATCTGATTTTGGGTACGCGCAAGCATGATGTTTAAGCTGCTTGCAAGCTGGTTTATTTCATCGATATTGGTTTTTTGCGCGCGGGTTTCATAGTTATGGTTTTTCGACACGTCTTGCAGCAAGTTACTTAATTCATCAATAGGGTTTGCAATACGTTTTTGAATACGTCGAGCAACAAAGTACACCAATACTAAAACGAAAAGGGTAAGTAAAATATCGATGATAATTTTACGATTAATATATTGATTGAGTCTGTCTAAGCCACCGCGAACATACACATAACCAATGGTGTTGCCTTCGTAAACAATCGGGGTGATAAGCTCAATATCTTTATCTTTAAAGCGTGGCTCTAATAAATTATCAATACTGCTGACTTTGATAGGCACAGGCGGGGTTCTATTGGCATTAAAGCTGCTAAAAAACACCGGCTCATTTGATAATTCATCGATTGAATAGATGTGGATGTTTTTAATAAGCGGCACAGATTCGAATGACTTTAAGCGCTCAGATTCGGTTTCGTTATCGTCAAACAACACGGTAATTTGGGCGTTGTAGGCGATTATTTTCGATAGGATAGAGATTTTATCGACAATCAGCGCTTTTTGCTCTTTTACATCTAGGTAAGTCGATATAGAAATAGACAAAGACAAGCACAACGCAGTGACTAGCATTACCGCGTTAGTCAACGCTTTACGAATACTTGTTTGTGTCGAGAATATTGACATGCGCTATAGTAGGCCAGAATTTTTGTTATTAGTAAGAGTTTAGTCTAGCAAAGACATTAAAAAGTAACTAAATATTTTAAAAAATATTTTTGCAACGAATAAGCTATTTACTCAGCTTTTACTTAGCTGAGTAAACGGCAAATTTAGTGTTTTTAAAGTCGGTGCTGTACTGACCAAATTGCGCTTCTAAAATGGGTGGGTATTTCAAGAAGCTATTTGCGACTATGGTTAACTTGCCTTGCTTACTTAAATGCTGTTTTGCTGAGCTAAGAAATGCTTCGGCAATGGTGTAATCTGTGGCAATCCCTGTATGGAACGGTGGGTTACTGATAATTAAATCAAACTTACCACTAATATCTGCTAAACCATCACTTAATACCGCTTCGCCTTTAAGGTTATTGAGCGCAAGGGTTTGCTCAGTGGCGTAAGTTGCAAGGGCACTTACATCGCTACACACAAATTCAAGTTCAGGTGCTTTTAAACCCAAGTAAGTAGCAATAATGCCTGCACCACATGCAAAGTCGAGCACTTTACCCTGGCTAATCCTCGGCGCATTATTGAGTAGTACTGCAGTGCCCACATCAAGCGCACCATGGTTAAATACGCCTGGTACACTGATAGCAGTAAATTCAATATCACCGGCTTTCACTTGGAATTGTTTGTGGTAGCGGCTGATAGCAAAGCTATTATTGAGTGTAAGTTCAGAGAATAAATACAAAATACAGTGCTTGGCACTATCGATTTTGTTACTAAAGCCACAGTGGTCTTTTAGTTGTTTCTCAGCTGATTTAACACCACTTTTATTTTCACCTACCACAAAAAGTTGCGCATCTTGATGACAAACAGCACGAATGTTATCAAGGCACATCAGTGCTTCAGGCTTAGCTTTTGGATAATAGTAGATTACTAAATCGTAGTTACCATGGGGAATGGTGTGATCAACCACAGCATGTACGCCAGCAACTTTGCTAGCATACATGGCATTTGCGTGGTTATAACTGAACGCAGTAATGTTTGCGTCAGGGTTTAGCGTTTTAAGTTCACGTAAAAAGCCATCTTGCTCAAAGTTAACCACTAAAATTGATTTTCCAACAAGTTCGTCTTCATTTCGAAGTAATAATAAACTTGGGTTGGTTAACTTACTCATGCTGCTTTTACCTTATCTTACTTTGTACGCTCAAACATTAAATCCCACACGCCGTGACCTAAACGGTGACCGCGTTGCTCAAATTTCGTCAATGGACGTGAATCTGGGCGAGGAACGTAATCGTTAGTTTCTGACTGGTTTTGGTAACCTTCAGCAACTTGCATTACTTCTAGCATATGCTCTGCATAGTTTTCCCAGTCAGTCGCCATATGGAAAACACCGCCAATTTTTAATTTGCTACGTAATTTTTGTGCAAACTCAGGCTGCACAATACGACGCTTGTGGTGACGCTTTTTATGCCATGGATCAGGGAAGAATAATTGCAATTTAGATAAGCTTTCATCAGCAATACAGTCAGCAAGTACTTCAATAGCATCGTGCTCAAACACACGTAGGTTAGTAATACCAGCTTCATCGGCGTCCATTAAACAAGCACCTACACCTGGGCGATGAACTTCAATACCAATAAAGTTAAGTTCAGGTGCGTTTTTAGCCATTTCAACTAGCGACTTACCCATACCAAAGCCGATTTCTAGTACGATATCGTTATCGTTACCAAACACTTGTGCTAGGTCGAGCAAGCCATTTTTGTGCTCAAGGCCCATTGTCGGCCAACACTTTTCGATGGCAGCTGCTTGCCCTTTTGTTAGGCGACCTTCGCGCTTAACGAAACTACGAATAGTGCGGATATATTTACCCTCTAGCTTTGCTTGCTCGAGGTTTGGGTTACTTGAGTCACTCATATAATTTGGCCTGATAAAAAACACTGACTATAGAAAAAGGTTGCGTATTATCCCTGACCAGCGCCTTGAGTACAATAGTAGGGGTTATCTTTCTAGCTTAATTGTGCGCCAGTGCGTTGGCTATTTGGGCATGGCAAGGCCCGTTCGACTTGCTTGGCCTAACTAACTGCAATAGACTTGGCCGCAATGAGCTTCAGTAAGTAAAGATGTTATTTTGAATTTAAGTAATAAGGAGTCAACCTGGTTTGCGAACCAAGTTGTTGACTGGTATCACCTTCACGGCCGTAAAACGCTGCCATGGCAGTTAAATAAAACCCCTTATAAGGTATGGATCTCTGAAGTCATGCTACAGCAGACTCAAGTCGTTACTGTTATTCCTTACTTCGAAAAGTTTATGCAAAGCTTTCCTGACATTATTGCGCTCGCCAATGCGGATGAAGATCAGGTATTGCATCACTGGACTGGCCTTGGCTACTACGCTCGGGCGCGTAACTTACATAAAACGGCAAAAATAGTCCGTGATAAATACCAAGGTGAGTTTCCAACTACGCTTGAAGAAGTGATGGACTTGCCGGGTATTGGTCGTTCAACGGCAGGGGCTATCTTGTCCTTATCGCTTGGCCAACACCATCCAATTTTAGACGGTAATGTTAAACGTGTTTTAGCACGTTTTTTTATGGTTGAAGGCTGGTATGGGGTGAAAAAGGTCGAAAATCAGCTTTGGTCATTATCATCGCAATTAACGCCTAAAGAGTCGGTCACTGAGTTTAATCAGGCAATGATGGATTTAGGTGCAAGCCTTTGTTCACGCAGTAAATTTGACTGTGAGCCTTGTCCATTAAATAGCAAGTGCCTTGCTTATAATGAAGGTAAAGTGAAAGAGTTTCCGCATTCAAAGCCGAAAAAGGCTGTGCCGAAAAAGTCATGTCATCAGCTTATTCTTGCTTGCGATAATAAAGTACTTATGGAAAAGCGCCCAAGCTCAGGGATATGGGGTGGTTTATTTGGCTTTTTTGAGTTTAGCGAGTTAACTGAGCTCGAATCATTTTTAGCCCAGCATGGCTTACCTAGCAATACGCTGGCACTCGAGGCCTTTACTCATGTGTTCTCGCATTTTGAGCTGACTATCAACCCCCATGTTTTAACATTGCCGAGTATTCCAGATCTCATTAATGAGCGACAACTGGTTTGGTATCCACTTGATGAGTCTATTGAGGTGGGTCTTGCAGCGCCAACGAAAAAGCTGGTTAAACAATTAAGCGCAATAGATTACAATAGCATCACGCAATAAGAGTAGAGAGCAATTATGGCACGCACAGTATTTTGTCAAAAGTTACAAAAAGAAGCTGAAGGCTTAGGCTTCCAACTATACCCAGGTGAGCTTGGTGAAAAAATTTTCAACAACATCAGTAAAGAAGCATGGGGCCAATGGCAACATAAGCAAACGATGTTGATCAACGAAAAGCACCTAAACATGATGGACCCAGAGCACCGAGCTTTTTTAGAAGAGCAAATGGTGGGTTTCTTATTTGAAGGTAAAGAGGTAGAAATCGAAGGCTACCGTCCACCAGAAAAATAAACCAAGATATTAAATGTAAAAAGGGCCAATTGGCCCTTTTTTAATTTGTTGTTTCTTGTTCGGCTTTTTGAATTTGCTCTTTTAAGTACTGTGCCACTTTAGAGTATTCAATTTCGTAGCTGTCTCTTAGCGCAATTAATTCATCACTTGTAGGTGGTTGTTCTTTATCTTTACAACGCCCTTCAAACTCAGCAGCAAGCTCTGCTACTTTCATCGCCCCAATCGTTTTTGAGATAGATTTGAGCTGATGACAGGCAGATTTAATGGCCTCTAAGTCTTGTTCAATAACACCGCTGTTAACTTCTTTGCTCAGTTGATTGCTTTGCTCTAAGTACATTTTGAAAAAGCGTAGTTTCTTAGCTTCATCATTGTTTACATAGTTAGCCAGCATTGTCATATCAATAGGGGCTGCGGGTCTTTTAACTTCGAGCTTGGTAGCCTCTGGATTTGTTTTGTACGCACATTTATGTAACGTTGCTTCCAGCACATTTAGTTCTACAGGTTTGGTAATGTAATCGTTCATACCTATGTTTAAACAGCGCTCTTTTTCCCCTTTAAGGGCATTGGCGGTGATAGCAATCACATATGGTTGAGCATTGATATCTTCAAGTTGCGATGCTTCATGACGAATCTTTTCAACCATATCGTAGCCTGACATTTTCGGCATGTGTAAGTCAGTTAGAATAATTGAGTGCCTGCCTTCTCGCCATGCTTCGAGGCCTTTTTCACCATTTTCAGCCATTTCGACGCCATAACCCAACAGATGAAGCTGATCGGTCAACACTTGCTGGTTTAATACGTTATCTTCGACAAGCAATACAAGTTTGTTTTCTTCGCGGGCTTTATCAACACTCAGGTAGTCGTTAAACGACTTAGCAGAAGCAATTTGTTTTGGTTTATGTAAACCTGCTGCCACAAGTAACGACATCATAAAGTTAGATTTACATAGCGGTGCAGCGTTTAAGTAAAAGATATTTTTATGATTTACAGCGGCTTCGTCGAGTTTACTTAACACAATAACTTGCTGTTTATTATCTTCTAGGGTGTAGAGTAAGCGGCGTAAGATATAGTTAATATCTTCCATGGTTTCAATACCATCGAGGATCCAAATAATATCTTTTTTATCTTGTTCAGCTTCGATTTTATCACTGCTGTCTGCAATGACAGGCGTAGCACCCATAAATGATAAATAGCGGGTAAGTAGTTTTTTACGACCATCATGGTTGGTTACAACAACAACGCGTTGGTCTTTCATTACTTGTTTGTGTGCGTACTCAACTTTGCCTTGAGTACTAAATGGGAGTTCAACAACAAACTCACTGCCGATACCTAAATCACTGGTAACAGAAATCGTTCCTAGCATTAGCTCTGTTAAGCTCTTACAAATTGATAAGCCTAAACCCGTCCCACCGTATTCGCGGGTAATTGAGCCCTCAGCTTGAATAAACGGGTTAAAGATTTCGCGAAGCTGCGCTTGGGTCATACCTTTACCGTTATCTAATACGCTAAAACGAAGGGTATAGTGATCAGTGGTGTTTTGGGCTACCTCTACCGAGATTTTCACATGGCCTTTGTGTTTTTCGTCGGTACTGGTGAACTTAATTGCATTACTACATAGGTTATAAAGTACTTGGCGAACACGCACCGTATCACCAATCAAATTGGTCGGAATATCCGGGGCAATAGCCAACTCAAGTTCAAGGTCACGCTTTTTGGCCACCGATGATAAAACACGAGCGACTTCTTCAATGGTGTCTGATACTGAAAAAGGAATATTATCAATATTCAGTTTACCCGCTTCGATTTTCGAGAAATCAAGAATGTCATCTAATATCCCTAATAACGAAAATGCAGAGTCGCGAATAATTGTACTTAATCTATGTTGCGCCCCATCAAGCTCTGTTTGGCGAAGTAAATCTATTGTGCCAATAACACCATTCATTGGGGTACGAATTTCATGGCTCATGGTTGCCAAGAAAGTTGTTTTGGTTTCGTTTGCTTGTTCTGCTTTTAAAGTTGCTTGCTCAAGTGCCAACGTTCTATTTTGTACTTCGGTCTCTAAGCCACTTTGTAATGCTTGCAAATCGGCTTGTGCCGCTTTGTTTTCTGTTATGGCTGATTGCACTTTATTTAGCAGCAAGTTGATATTTTTTGCTACTGAGTCCAAACCAAAATCTAGGCCTTCGGTCACTTGAGCTTGGTAGTCAGCATTGTCAGTGATAGCCATCAGTTCTGTGCTTAATGACTCACTGCTTTTCGTAAAACGTTTATTAATAAGAATACTTAACGCAAAAGACAAAATAGCCAGTGCGACTAAAGTCAATGCGGCTAAACCATATGCAAGACCTGCAGACTGCGCAATGGGCTCTACAATCGGGTGTTGTTTAATGATTAGTTCACCAACAGGTTGATCATTAAACTCTAACACCGTATGAATAAGGGTGTTTTGCTCTAGTTTTTGATTAACTTTACTGGCTTCAATTAGCTCTTTATTACTGGCGTATACAAGTGATACATCGCCGTTAAATTCATAGCGATATAAATAGTAATCAAAGCCATCATTAAGTAGCTGACTTAAATCGAGCACTTCTTTTACTTTGTCTTGGCCAGGCATAGTTAACGCACTAATTAGAGGTGCGGAAAGCTGATTCGATAATTGCTGTGTTGTGATGGTTGGTTTGCTAACCTGTTGAGACGATTCACTCGTTGGATAAAAAGAATAAGCAACAACCGCAAGTAGGGTGATGACAAGATTCGTGATTATAAAAAGCGGTAATAGGCCTTTTACAGGTGAATTCGATTTACTTGGCATGGCTTTAGTCCAACAAATTATACAGCAACAGTAAGCATATTCTTGATTATTAGACAATCCTACCATCTATGAAGAAAAATTCACCACGTTTTTAACATAGGTAACTCTTTTATGATGAGGGTCAACCAAAAAGTACAAAATTTGTAGATTAAATAAGCTAAAAACTATTAAAAACAGTAATCTTGATTGAAAACTGTGCAAACAGTTAGAATCCTCAAAAAAAAGTTGACTTGAGAGGGCAAAACCCGTTTAATACGCCGCACGCCCAGACAGCGACAACCAAATTTGTTGCTCATAAATGCGTTTAAAATTTGCCCAGATAGCTCCAGTCGATAGAGCCATTGGGAATTGCATTGAAAATCCTTGTGGATATTCTGCATAAAAATTTAATATTGCCCAGATAGCTCAGTCGGTAGAGCAGAGGATTGAAAATCCTCGTGTCGGTGGTTCGATTCCGCCTCTGGGCACCATTATTTAATATATTGGTGTTTAATTTATGATTTAAACATCAATATCGTGCATAGCACACAGATTTAGTGTGCCGACTTAGCTCAGTTGGTAGAGCAACTGACTTGTAATCAGTAGGTCATCCGTTCAACTCGGATAGTCGGCACCATTTATTTTTAAACGAAAGTTTGAAATGCCCAGATAGCTCAGTCGGTAGAGCAATCGGGAATTGCATTGAAAATCCTTATGGATATTCTGCATAAAACTAAATATTGCCCAGATAGCTCAGTCGGTAGAGCAGAGGATTGAAAATCCTCGTGTCGGTGGTTCGATTCCGCCTCTGGGCACCATTATTTGATAATCTCTTTTAAAGTGATTATAGTGCACAACGCACACGATTTTAGTGTGCCGACTTAGCTCAGTTGGTAGAGCAACTGACTTGTAATCAGTAGGTCATCCGTTCAACTCGGATAGTCGGCACCATTTCTATCCTCGATAGCAAATTGCTGTCAGGAACTTGCCCAGATAGCTCAGTCGGTAGAGCCATCGGGAATTGCATTGAAAATCCTTGTTGATATTCTGCATAAAACTAAATTTTTGCCCAGATAGCTCAGTCGGTAGAGCAGAGGATTGAAAATCCTCGTGTCGGTGGTTCGATTCCGCCTCTGGGCACCATTATTTATAATCACAATGTGATTAAGTGCTAAACGCACACAGGTTTAGTGTGCCGACTTAGCTCAGTTGGTAGAGCAACTGACTTGTAATCAGTAGGTCATCCGTTCAACTCGGATAGTCGGCACCATTTATTTAATAGTTAGCATTTAGCTAATTGTTATGCCCAGATAGCTCAGTCGATAGAGCCATCGGGAATTGCATTGAAAATCCTTGTTGATATTCTGCATAAAACTAAATATTGCCCAGATAGCTCAGTCGGTAGAGCAGAGGATTGAAAATCCTCGTGTCGGTGGTTCGATTCCGCCTCTGGGCACCATTAATTCAAAGCCTCGCAATCGCGAGGCTTTTTTGTTTCTGTCCCCTCCAAATCACGATTTTACATCCCGTCGGCGTGAAATTTAAAGAGCTATCAGCTTTCAGCCGTCAGCTATCAGATTGAAAAGTTAGCGAGTTAGAAAGGGTAAAGGTACGAGTTTCGAGGTCCGAGATACGAGTTGTAGGAGGCGTTTTAACGCCGAAAAAAGACGATTTGGTAGGGAGCCCCCTTCACGAATCCAAAACCAACACCAACACTATGCTGTTAGCA